>JBIKIA010000253.1:0-6942 GCA_044361885.1 Prosthecobacter sp.
GGGAAGAAGATGTCCAAATCAACCACAACGCCTGCGGCAATGCTGATGGAGCCTTCAACCAATTCCTGACCTTCCGGCCCATCCAGGACACCCAAGATCTTGTCGAGTTTCATGGCCCCCGGAACGAGAACTTCAGTGGTGAATCTTTCTCCATCGAAGGTCTCCGTTTTCGGCACGTACTTGTAGGAACCCGTCAGCAGGCCAGTACACATGATCGGACCCACATAAGACGGGACACTGGCGCTGCCAATGCCCTTGAAGGTGTCCGAATAGGTATGCACCGACGACGTCGTCTCATTGCCTGTGGTCGGGTTGATGTTGGTGGTTGTCACGGTCTTGTCCGTGATGGTCGCCACATCAAATCCATCGCCGCCGAAAAGGATGTCTGGGACTTCGACGGTGGTTTTGTCGGTGTGTCTGGCATAAGCCATGGGAAAACCTTCAACGCCATCATAGAGCACGATCAGAGACCAGCCAGCAACGTGTGGAGCATTACCTTTGGTAGGAAGCAAGTCGTTCTCCACAAGATAACGGATGATATCGGCATTTCCCCACTTGGCGGTGCTGATTTTGGAGCCGTATTCCTGGGTATCAACAATCTTCGTCGGCATTGCGTCCTTATTGAGCGTTTCGATGGTGTAGAGGTTCTCGAAAGTCGGGATGGGCTTGTTGGTTTCGGGGTCGATGACAGTCACCAGTCTTCCCATTTCATTCACTTCCTTCAGTAGAAGCGCTTCTTCTTCATAGGAAATGGTCAGCGCGACGGTTAATGCGCCAGTAGAACCCCACATGGATTGGGAGAAGGCGGAACCGCACAGTGTCAGCGCGACAAGAGCAGTGGTGAGTTGTGTTTTCATAGGTAGTTGATGATTAGTGTTAATTGGATGAGGCTTGTGATCGGCCAGAGACTGTCCAGCTGTATATATTACCGGATAATGGGCTGATCGTTACGAACAGATTTAGATTATTTTCATCGGCACCAGCGCCCACAGGCAGCCTCAATCTTCGACTCCTAACCTCACTTTGAGACGATTGAGCTGGGCTTTGAGGATCTCGATCTCCATCTCCATGCGCTGCTTCCAGACCAGATCATCCGCAGAGGCAGGCGCAGCGACAGGAGCGGACTCGATGACGATCTCGGCGCGTGGGGCGTGGCTGGTTTCGGGTTCGCCGGTGAGGAGTTGGACATATTGCGCGACTCGCCGACCCGGACCGGCTGGTAGGCAGGCTGCTAACGGACCTTCACTGTAGGTGATCAGCTTCATGATCTCGGCCTCGATGCTTTCGAGATCGGGGAAGGCGTGCAGGCGTTCCGTGCGCTGGCGGAGTTCGCCGAGTGTCTGCTCACCGCGCAGAAGCAGGACGCAGAGTAGCGAGGTGGAGGGGCGCTCTAGGCCGGGGAGCTTGGATTTGAGGTTGTGGCGGTATTTGCTGACGCGTGCGCCGACGATGCTGATCTCAAAGACCCAACCGCGTGTTTTCATGGCCTCGATGGTTCGACGGACCTGGTTTTCATCCAAGGTCATGATGGGATCACGATTCGTGGTCTGATTGCACGCAGCCGTCAGGGCGTTGAGCGTGAGCGGGTAGTAGTCGGGCAGGGTGATCTCTTTTTCCAGAAGGCAGCCGAGAATGAGGGCTTCGGTGGTGCTGAGCGGTTCGGTGGCGGACATGCGCGGAATCTGTAATTCCAAATAGCGAATGACGAAGCCCGAATGACGAAAAGTTACTGCTGCGCCTCAGCTCCGATCAGTTTGCCAGAAAGGATGGGCGCGATGGTGCTCTGGCCGGTGGGCAGGAGGAAATAGCCGACAGCCTGCTCGCGAACGGGGATCAACAGCGCACTGAAGGTGCCGGGGCGTTGGCGATTGAGAGAGGGGGTCAGCGGATCAATGTCCATCGCCAGGCCGTTGCCGGTGAGGATCCCGGTGGCGAGGTCGAGCGCGAATTGGATCTGGTGTGGATTGGCGCTGCCCGAGGGGAGAGTGATGAGGTTGCCTGTGCCTAGGCTGAAGATTTGTGTGAAGGACGCGGCAAGGCCGCCCTCGGCGAAGGTGAGGCTGGCATTGTCCGTGCCTGGGCTGATGCCGAAGAGCATCTCACCCGTCATGGGTGCGGAGTAGAACGCACCGCTGCCGATCAGGTCATGAGTGGGGAAACCAGCGGCGTAGTTGCGGGTGGTGGAGATGGGAGACTTCACCCATGTAAGGGCACCGCTGGATTCCTGCGTGCCAGAGTCGAGTGTCTGCCAGCCCTGAACCGAGCCGAGGAAATCGTAGAGCATGACGTGCAAAGGGGTGGAGCCATCGGCGGCGATACCAGCACTGCCCGTGATGACGGTGCCATCTGCGAGACGGCCAGCCCAAGTGGCCAGCCCTGAGGTGCTGACCGTCTGTGTGCCCCAGGTGGCACCCTGTGGGTAGCTGCTTTTGCTGAGCAGCGGAGAGGGTAGCTCATACGCGGTGTTCCAGCGGCCAGCATAGGCGGTGGCGGGGACCGTTGCGCTGAAGGCTGCGCGCAGACCTTCGATGAGTGCGACGTCGGCGGGAATCACGGCAGGATCAGTGAGGCTGCCATCAAGTCGGCCTTCAGAGGGAATGAGGTCAAAGCGGAAGGTCAGCGGTCCATACGGGGCGCGTCGGGTCAGGGAAACCTGCCCGGAAAACGGTGCTCCATTCGTGGCCGTGGTGGAGAGGCGTCCGGTGAAGCTGTGCTGATGAATGCCGCGCGAGATGGTACCGGAGTAGGCTCCAGTGCTGGTCGTCGTGAGGGTGAACGCCCCTCCGTAGCCACCATTGTAGCGGGTGTTCCGGTCCACGAGTCCGTGGAAGGTGCCGAGCACGCCGGTGGGCAGTGGTTTGACCTCCCAGGTGAGACCGACGGGAGTGCCCGCACCGAGCGAGTTGCTAACGGTGATGGTGACCCAGTAGTATCCGGGAGTGGTGGGAGAACCGGTAATGGCTCCGGTCTTGCTGTTGTAAGTGACTCCTGGCGGCAGGCCAGTGATGGTCCAGCGTGTGACTTCGCTGTTCGCCGTGAGCTGGCGCAGCACGCTTTCGCTCACGATGCTAGGCGTGGTGAGCGCAGTCGCATTGACCTGGGGACGGCGTCGGAGTGAAAGCTGGGCGGGCAGAGTGTCCATCACCCCATACGGTGGCAGTCGCTCCTCCGTCTCCGGGTCAAAGTTCGGATTCAGCATGGTCACGCGGCAAAAGTAAGTGTCCTCGTCGAGAGCCGTGGCGGCCTGAATCGTCAGCTTGGGCGTGCGCGTGCCGGTGACGCGCCCGTTGTCCACGAGCGGGTCCGTGCTGGCACTGCGATACCAATCGTAGGTGAGCCCAACACCTGCGGCGACAGCACTGAAGGTGGCGGTTTTGCCCTCGACCAAGGAGATGGCGGGCACGTTGCGCCGGAGCACAGCGATGGGGATGACTGTGGAGGCGATGTGCCCCCACTGGTTGGAGATCAAATGATCGTAAGTGCCCGCATCCGTCACCTTTTGGCCCACGCCTGACAGGGTCGCCAAGGTTTGTTTCGGGATGACCTTGCCGTTTTTGCGCCAGACCCGCGTGCCGCCTTCGGAGGAAAGCTCGGAATTCACAAACAGGGTGGCTGGTGTGCCTTCGGCCACTAATTGCGGACCTGACTGGCTGATAATCTCTGCCGCCGGGGCAGCCGTTCCGGTGAGGGAAAGGACGGCAGACTCGAATGTGCCATCATCTTGGATGGATTTGTCAGTGATCTCGATCGTCCACAAACCCTGGCCGGACTCGCCCCAGTGGCGCATGGAGCTGAAGTTGAAGTTCGCATAGTCCGTCCCGAAATCCCACTCGCTGGCATTGGCGAGGGTGCTCGTGACTCCCGACGGACTGCGCAGGATGATGATCATATCTCCACGGTAGGCATGAGAGATGTCCAGCGTCACCGACACGTTTTCGACTCGCATGGGCTGGATGCCGCGCATGTCGAACTGCGTTTTCAGCGTCCTGCGCTTTGGCTTCTCCGGCGGCGTGATGATGGTGCCGTGCTTAGCTGCCACGACTGTGTCCGGCTTGGGCTGCGTGCCGGTGTAGTTGATGGCGAGATTCGGATCGATCTTTTTGCTCACGCTGATCTGAGGGCCGAGCTGCGTCCAGCTTTTCGCCATGTCCACCGCCGCCTTGGCCTGCACGAGACCTCCGCCATACAGATTGCTGTGTTTGATCGGCGGGAGCAGCGGTTGATTGCCAGTGCGCTTCACACAGGTCGCGGACCTCGGATCGACCTGCAAGGAGGAACGCAGCAGGATCTCCTTCACATCCCGCCAGCTCAGGGCCGGATTCGCCTGAAGCATGAGAGCGCAGACACCGGACACGACAGGGGCGGAAAACGAGGTGCCCTGGAGGTTGCGGGTGTAGCTGTAATTATTGCCCTCCATGTCGGGATGCTCTGGATCAGGATTCATCCCTTCAAGGCCAGCCATATCTGTGGAAACCAGGTCCAGCGTGCCACCACCCGAGGGGCCGACGCAGGTGAGATGGGCCCCCGTTTCGCTATAAGTGGCGAGCTTGCCCGTGTTCGTCAGCGCTCCCACGGCGATGGCATGGATGTCATTGGCCAGACCGCCTTTGTTGCCCTGCTCATAGCTGGTCCTTCCATTGCCCGAAGCCCACACCGAGATGACTCCGAGGCCACCACGGCCCAGCTCTGCGGAGAACTTCATGGCATCCTGGAAAAGCGGTCCGCTTTCTCCAAGTGTCATCGGGCCGGTGACCCAGCCCCAGCTGTTGTTCTTCACCTCGATGAATCTCGTGTTGGGAAAGGTCGTCGTGTTACCTAGCTCGTCCGTTACCGTCCGTGTGTCATAGGCACCATAAACCGTGGCATCTGCGATCTGGCTGTCATCCAATGCCGTAGCTCCGTTCAAGACCCTGTGGCTGTGCAGCTTCGCTTGTGGGGCCACGCCGCTCCCTCCCAGGCTGTTATTTCCCACTCCTGCCACGATCCCCGCGACCGCGGTACCATGACCGTTCACGTCTTCACCTGGAGCACCTCCCTCCCGCGCGCTGAGCTCCAGATGGCCAAAGTCCTCTACATTGCCCGCCAGATCCTCATGCCCCATCTGGATGCCCGTGTCCACGATAGCGATGTGGATGCCATCGCCTTGATACTGATCCCAGACTTCCGTGGCCTGCGCATCCATCTTCGCCACTCCCTTGCCCTGACCGGAGTTGAGCAAATGCCACTGCTGCTGAAACAGTGGATCATTGGGCAGGGCCATGGCTTCCACCTCCCGTTTTAGCAGTGGTGTCACTGAAACGACCTTCGCTTGATTGCCCAACTTGCGGATGCTCGCTAGCGCCTCCAGCGGACTGCCAGTCTTGCTTTGCGTGATCAGATGATCCGGTGAGTAGCTGGGACGTTCCACCAATTTCAGCCCTGCCGCAGCCAGTGCCGGTGCAGCAGTCGCCGCATCTTCCAGAGCCACGAGCATCTTCCCGGTGAGGATGCGGCGGGTGGACTTGTCCGCCGGACCCTTTTCTGGATAAAGCACCATCGCGGGCCACGGCGTCCCTCGCACGGCCTCCGCTGCAGTGTAGTCAGCCAAGGCACGTGCGCTCGGCTGGACCGGTATGCGGCGCAGTCCTTCGCTCCCCGAGGTCATGTCGTAGATCTCATCCAATGCCAGACGATAGCGGCGCACCGCCCTGGAACTCTCCCGCAGCGTCACCCGTCCCGTTTCCAGCAGCACCCGCTCGGGCTCGTCATCCGGCACCAGCGACTGGCGTGGCGTCTGATCACGCACCGGCAGACACATCCCTGGCAGCGCTGGCTCGATGGGTATCACCTCGTCCTCGTTGGCGATCTGCTCCGCCGAAACAACGGCGGATAGGTCCTGATAAGTCTCCCATCTCCAGCCAAGGCCGCCAGCCACGATCAAGAACAGCGAGAGAGCCGCCAGAGTGCGTCTGGGTGAGAAAGGAAGGTGGGTTGATTCCATAATTTCCATAAATTCTCCCTCACGAGTTACCCCCTAGCTAGCTTAATTTGTGGAAATTATTAACTCCAGGCGGTGATTTAGACGATGCTCACCACATCATGGCAGCTGGTACAATTTGCGAGAAACCCATGGACGGTCTGCGTTCGACTCACACAGAATTTAGCCATGAAACGCCGCCACCTCATCACCGCCGCGCTAACCGGAGGATCCGCGCTTGCACAAGACACGCGGCCACACGGCGGTATCATCGACTGCCAGAGCCATCACTTTTTCTCTGAGGTGCTAGACATCTTGAAATGAACACAAACGGCATCATCGGCATGGGCCTCATGGGATCCGCGTTGATGCGGATGACCGGTGCCGCACGCGGCTGGGACATCGATGCAAGCCGATGCGTGAATGCTCTAACGGCGGGCGAGGTCTTCGATCACTGCGATGTCGTTTTCCTTTGCCTGCCAAACTCCGACATCGTTCGCTCCGTGGTGAATTCGTTGAGTTTGAAGCCCGGCCTCATCCTCATCGACACCACGACGGGCGATCCAACCGAGATGGCAGAGATCGGAACCGAGCTTATGGCGAAAGGGGTACACTATCTCGACGCCACCGTCTCCGGCAGCAGCGCCCAGCTTTTGCAGCGCGACGTGCTCGTCATGGTCGGTGGCGAGGCCGCTGTCTTCGAGCAATGCCATGATCTCTTCGCCAAATTCGCCCGTGAGGTCATCCACGTCGGTCCCTGCGGCAGCGGAGCAAAGATGAAGCTCGTGACCAATCTGGTGCTCGGCCTGAATCGTGCCGCATTGGCTGAGGGACTGGCCTTTGCGTGGGATCTGGACCTCAACCCGGTGGAGACGCTCGATGTCCTCCGCCGTAGTATGGCATATTCCCGCATCATGGACACGAAGGGCGAAAAAATGATCACGCAGGACTTCACGCCTCAGGCGAAGCTCTCGCTGCATCTGAAG
>JBIKIA010000243.1:0-7250 GCA_044361885.1 Prosthecobacter sp.
CGCTACATCTTCCTCATCGGTGTGCTGCCTGCCTTCATCACTCTGTGGATTCGCAAGGCCGTCCCCGAGACCGAAGAGTGGGAAAAAGCCCGCGAAGGCCAGCCCGTCCCGCGCATCGCCGACCTCTTCGGGCCCGCTGTCCGCGGCATTACCTGGCGAGTCCTCATCATCTGCGCCGTCTCCCTCACCGCCCATTGGACCTTCCTCTTCTGGCAGCAAAAGCACATCCTCAGCCTCCCCGAGATCTCCAGTCTGACAAAGCAGGGCAAAGACGGCGCGCTCGTCACAGCGCTCATGTGGATCATGCTCGGCAGCCTCATCGGCAACTACATCGCCGGAGCATTAGCAAAGCTCCTCGGCTACCGCAAAGCCATCGTCCTCATGATGCTCGCCTACTTTGTCATCATGTATGTTTCCTTCTCACGCACCTGGGACTGGGAAACGACAAAAATCCAGTTCGCCATCATCGGCGCGTGCCAGGGCGTGTTCGGCCTCTTCACCATGTGCCTGCCGCCCATCTTCCCCGTCCTCCTCCGCACCACCGGCTCCGGCTTCTGCTACAACATCGGCCGCATCGTCGCCGCTGGGGGCACCGTCTTCTTCGGCATTTTTGTCAAAGTGGGCGACTACCGCGAAGCCCTCCTCTACGCTGGCTTCCTCTTCATTCCCGCCGCGCTGGTCTCCCTCATGCTTCCGCTTGAAAAAAACGAACCCGCCATCCTTGATCAGCCCGCCGACTGATCCTCAGCCACCTTCCGCGGGTTGTCTGGCACGGCCATCGTTTTGGGGGGATCGGTGGTAAGTTCCTCCCTGCACCGTCTCTGGGTTAGATCTCTCGAGCTTAACCCAAGAGTCGTTGCTGTGCCGTCTTAAACTCCGGCCATTTTGGCGGCACGACGGGCAAGGAACTCCTCGGCCAGTGCGCGGTAGGCGGTGGCTCCGCGGCCATTGGGTTCATACTCGATGATCGCTTTGCCAAAGCTCGGTGCTTCACCGAGGCGGACGGTGCGGGGAATGACGGCATTGTAGATGATCTCGGCGAAGTAGTTCTTCACGTCGCTAACCACTTGCTGGGAGAGATTGGCACGTGAGTCATACATCGTCATGACGATACCTTCGAGCAAGAGGTTCGGATTCGCTCCGCAGTCGCGGATCTGCTGGACGACACCGACGATCTTGCCCAAGCCTTCGAGGCCAAAGTATTCACACTGGAGCGGCACGAGCAATTCATCCGCCGCAGCGAGCGCGGAGGTCATCAACACTCCGAGCGACGGCGGACAGTCGAGCAGGATGTAATCGAAGTGATTGGACTGTCGCAGGGGCTCCAGTACTTCTTTGAGACGAGCTAGGTGATTGCCACTCTGGGCAAGCTCGATCTCACAGCCTGCCAGTTCCTGATGGGAGCGAATGATGGAAAGGTTCGGGATGCGGGTGCTGCGGATGGCAGTGTGCGGATCGGTGCCGAGTACGAGGGCTGAATATAGGCTACCGCCATCCTCCTGAGCGAGTCCGAGGCCGCTGGTCGCATTCGCCTGGGGATCGAGATCGATGAGCAGCGTGCGCACGCCGCGTTGGGCCAGGCAGGCGGCGAGGTTGATGGCTGTCGTGGTTTTACCCACGCCGCCTTTTTGATTGGTGATGGCAACGATCCTCATATGTATCTTGACGCGAGTTTGAAGAGGAACCATCCACCGCGCCAGAAAGAAATGGAAATCACGGAGAAATGGCTCGGAGAGATCGGTGGCTGGCAGGCCATGAAGGCAGCGCGTGCCCTCGTGGATGGTGGACATGTCACGGTTCAGAGTGCCGAGAAGGGCCGGATTCGAGGTTTGGCCGGTGGTGGAAAGACGAAGTTTGCCAGCGGACTGTCTTTTACCTCACGCACGGATGTCGAGAATCTCTGCACCTGCCCTATGGCAAGGCGGGGGATGATCTGTGAGCACGCGCTGGCGGTGGTGTTGGCTCACATCAAGCCGGCCGTTGCGACAAACGTAAGTTTGCCAAAGCGCATGGATTCTTGTGCGTCTGCCCAAGTTACGGTGGTCACACGCCAGCCATTGCCACGCGTGCCGCTGCGTGTTCCTGGCACCTACACGATCTTCCTGCCGGAAAATCTGCTCACGGGGACGATGCGTGAACCGGTGGGAACTTATGTCCGTTACTCGCCCGGCGGGGAAGGGGAGGAGTCGCTCCTCGCTGCGTGGCTGGCCGAGCAAGGCGTTCGAAATCAAAGCGCGCCGATGTCGCTGCCGAGTGCCGTGTTTGATGCCTTCCTCCGCAGCGCTGCCGAGCATCCGAGAGTGATCGCGGGCAAGCCGAGCGGCGGTGGATTGCCTTTGAGCATCGCTCGTGAGCCCGTGCGTCTGCTGATCAGGGCGGAGTCGAAGCCCGGAGAGAGAGAAGTCAGTCTGCGTTTTGCCGGTGACGGCCAGCTTCCGCTGATCAAGACACGACCCAGCGGCACCTGGTTCTGCCGCGAGACACAGAGTCTTTTCCAACTGCCTCCGCTCGGCCCGGAGTGCGAGACCTTGCTCCGCGAGTTGCCGGCACGGCGACCTCTGCGCTGGCTCATCTCGCAGCGCGATGCTTTGAACGATGCCTTCCAGCTCGAGCTGCGCGGCGCAGGTCTGGAGCACTTCCATTGCGCGCCCGTGCCCTGCACCTTCACGCTGCATCTGGATGGTTCACTTCAGGCAGTCGAGGCCACGCTGCGTGCTGAGTTTGGCGGGAAAGATTGGCTAGTGGGCGAAAGCGGCCCGCGCTGCGTTGCCGAGACGCTTTTCCCCTTCGAGGACACGACCACGACGGGCCTCTTTTATCTACGCAACGAGTCGGAGGAAGCCCGCCTCATGGCGCTCATGGAGTCGCTCGGATTTCAGATCGCGACGAGGGTGGAGGCCAGCGGGCACACGCTGGTTTGGAAACTGACGAAGCCCGAGTCTGTGCTGCAGCTCTACGCCACCGATCTCCCGCGCCTTCGACGTGAAATGAAGGTGATTGAAGGCGAACGCTGGCGCGCGGCGACTCGTGGCGTTGCCCGTATCACTCCGCAAATCCGCAGTCGCGATGCTGATGATGATCGCCGCAGCGGTCAGGACTGGCTGGCGATGGAGTTTGCCTATGAAGCGCCAGATGGTTTCCGCCTGCCACGAGCAGAAGTGCTCCGCCTAGTGCGCTCCGGACAGCGCAGCGTCACGGCGAAGAATGGCAAACGCTACCTGCTCGACCTCGCCGGAGTGGAGGAATTCGAAGACACACTTCGCGATGTGCCGCTCCAGCTCACCGCTGATGGTGCACGCATCAGCGGCCTGCACGCGGACTACTTCCTCGGCGAGTCGTCGGGTCCTTCGAAGCTCATCGACGAAGCTGACCTTCTGCCACGCCTCGGCGATCTTGGCCCCAAACTGCGCCCTTACCAACTTCTCGGCACGCGCTGGCTCACCACCCTGGCAGAAAGTGGGCGTGGAGGCGTGCTCGGAGACGATATGGGTCTCGGCAAGACCGTGCAGAGCATCGCCATGATCTGCGCGCTGCAAAGTGGCTTGGCTCTCCAGAGCCGAGTTCCCCGAACATCGCCAACACCACAGACTCCCGCACTCCCAGGACTCGCCTCTGGAGAGGCAAGCTACCCCACGCTCATCGTCTGCCCGAAGAGCCTCACGGGAAACTGGCGTGCTGAGTTCGAGAAATTCGCCCCGTATCTCAAGGTCGCCGTTTCCCAGGGCAGCAACCGCGCGGGCCTGCTTTCCCAGCTTGCCGAGTTTGACGTCATCATCACCACCTACCAGCTCACCGTGCGGGATCAGGATGCTTTACAAAAGCAGCCCTGGCGTCTCGTCCTGCTCGATGAAGCCAGCTACATTCGCAATCCCGACACCGATGCCTCCAAGGCAGTGCGTTCGCTGAAAGCTAGGGCCCGGATCGCTCTTACCGGCACGCCGGTGGAGAACAGCGTGCGCGACCTCTGGTCCATCTACCAGTTTGCTTTGCCCGGCTATTTAGGCAGCCGCGACAATTTCAAAGAGCGGTTCGAGCAGCCCATCCAAAATGGGCTCACCAGCCCAGCAGGTCTCGCCGCCAGCGACCGCCTGAAGAAGCTCCTCCGCCCTTACTTCCTCCGCCGCATGAAGCGCGAGGTGCTCAAAGACCTGCCCGAGAAGATCGAGCAGATCCTCTGGTGCGAGCCTTCCCCAGCACAGGCCGAAGTCTATCGCCGCGTCCTCGAAGAAGGTCGCGAGGAGATCAAAGCCGCCCGCAAACGCTCCGGCCAGGGCGGCGCGAAGATGACCATGTTCACCGTGCTTCTGCGTCTGCGTCAGACCTGCTGCGATCTCCGACTCACCGGTCTTCAGGGCGATGCCCTGGCGGGTCTCGATGCCGACGACCTCTCCGGCAAGTGGCCGATGCTCAACGACAAGCTCGATGCCATCCTCGAAGCCGATGGCAAGGTCCTCGTCTTCAGCCAGTTCGTGCAATACCTCAAACTCGTCCGCGCCAAGCTCGACGAGAAGCAGATCGACTACGGTTACATCGACGGCTCCAGCAACGACCGCGAAGCCCAGGTTAAAAAGTTCCAGACCGACCCTGCCCGGAAAGTCTTCCTCATCAGCCTCAAGGCAGGCGGCTACGGCCTGAACCTCACCGCCGCCGATCACGTCATTCTACTCGATCCTTGGTGGAACCCCGCCGTCGAAGCCCAGGCCATCGACCGCGCCCACCGCATCGGCCAGCAACGTGTCGTCACCGCCTATCGACTCGCCATGCGTGGCACCGTGGAGGAGCGCATCCTCGCCCTTCAACAAAAGAAGCGCGGACTGATCGAGGCCACGCTCGATGAGAACGCACCTCTCATGACCGGTCTTGGAGAAGGCGAGCTGGAAGAGTTGCTCGCGTAGTTTGCGGAACATCATTGCCCATCCGTTGGTTGCCTTTGGTGTTTTATGTAACGCCTTGGATGTTGCCTTGACGTTATTGCGGCTTTGCTCCAAAACGGTAGGCATCATCTTATGAGACGTCCTTGGATCAAAATCGAAACCGCCACACCTGATAAACCTGAGATCTGCGCCATCGCCACCCATCTCCGCATGGATGCCGACATGGTAGTTGGGAAACTGATTCGCTTATGGTCCTGGATCACAGTGAATAAGGTTTCTGGTAGCGATCTTAGCGTTACAAAAGAGTTCTTGGACAAATTGGTGGGACGCAAAGGGTTTGCTGATGCTTTGCAGGCAGCTGGTTGGCTTGTGGTATCGGATGGAAAGCTATCCATGCCTCACTTCGAGCGGCACAACAGTGATGCCGCCAAGGTGAGGGCGTTAACGGCGCAACGTGTGAAGCGTCACCGAATCACCAAAGAGCTAAAGGTTGAAGATAGCGAAGATGCCGTTACATTAAATCGTGCGGAAGAAGTGTCCTCCCAGGAGGAATGGCCGAATACTGCAACAACCTCACAGGAGGAGGGGGCTCCAGATGAGGTGTTGATCGTGGCTCCAGTTGATGAAGTGATTGATGCCGACCCCGAACCGATTGAGGGGGTGGTCATGCAGGTTCCTGAGCATGAGGAGGTTTCAGGGGGAGAGGGCGAGCAGGCTGGAGAAGCTCTTTCTATTAACGCTGAGCCAACGTTTAGACCCTTAGATTTTGAAGATCCGCCACCCCATGGCAACGAGGCGGAGATTCCGGCGGTGGAGTTTGAAGTTCCTGAGTTGGAAGCCGAGGCTCCAAAGGTGGAGGCGGAAGCTCTGGCTCCAGAACCTGCCCCTGCGAAGAATTCGAAACGCAAAGCTGACGGCAAGCAGGATGATCAGCCGTTACTCTTTTAGAGTTCGATCAGGCGGTGATCATGATGAGGGGCAGGTGTACTCCCAGTCATCTCAATGTTAGTCCGCCATCACGCGCCATGAGTGGTAAACGCCCCAGGGTTTTCGGAACAACGGAAGACGCAATTACCAAGGCGGAGACTGCACTTGGTCGTGTCTTTCCGCCGTCGCTCCGAACATGGCTGCTTCAGAACAATGGGCGCAGCATCGAGGGCGTTATAATCTTTCCGGTGATGGATCAGCGTGATCCTCGCATGACTTGGGATTCCATTGACCGACGATTTTGAGAGGGTTGGGCCGGGTGGTTGGCCAACTTCTCCTCGGACGAGGATCGGGATTTCACGCACCTACTTCCATTCGCAGATTACGGCACTGGGGACTACTATTGCTTCGACTATTCACGTTCGGACTCATCGGGTGAGGCGGCAGTTGTTCGGTAGTCACACGAGACTGGCGAGACTGAGGACCGAGCAGTATCGTTTCCAGAGTTCACCAGCAAGGTAGAGGCTGGAGCGTTCGACAATGATTGAGATCACGAAATGGCGGGCTAACGCTACAGCGAACCCGGCGTGAGCGTCGTGGTTGCAATCGTTGCGTCCCGCGCGTCGGGTCGCTGAGCTTGGGTCGTTCTTCACCTTCATCGAGTGATCTACCCTCCGCTACCAAGCTGCCCCCGTTTTGAGGTGAAGTTAGCCAGCGTGATCAGTCCATCCATCCGCCTTGCACCCAGCGCATCCTGCGCCAGTGTTCGCGCCCTTTTTCCAATCATGTCCACCGAACGCAAGACCCTCGAACAACGCGCCCAGATGACTGACATCGAGCGCCTCCGCCACTCCTGTGCCCACATCATGGCCACCGCCATCCTGCGCATCTGGCCGGACGCCCAGTTCGCCTACGGACCTCCAATCGAAAACGGCTTCTACTACGACTTCCAGATGAAGCACCGCATCACGCCGGATGACTTTGAGAAGATCGAGGCGGAGATGAAGAAGATCTCGAAGGAAAATCAGAAGTTCGAATGGAAGGGCATCAGCCGCGAAGACGCGAAGGCCATGGCAGAAAGCGGTCGTCTCGGCGGCCTGAGCGAGCGCCCGGGCAATCCAAGCATCTTCAAACTCGACCTCATCGACAAAATCCCCGAGGGCGAGCAGATCTCCTGCTTCCAGAACGGCGATTTTATCGACCTCTGCGCCGGGCCACACGTCGGCTACAGCGGCAAGTGCAAGAACGTGAAGCTCACCTCAGTGTCGTCCTCCTTCTACATGGGTGATGAGACGAAGCCGCAGCTCCAGCGCCTCTACGGCACCGCCTTTGAATCCAAAGAAGAACTCGAAGCCTACTTCGTCCGACTCGAAGAAGCGAAGAAGCGCGACCACCGCCGTCTTGGCAAGGAGCTAAAGCTTTTCCACATCGACGAAGACGTGGGCCAGG
>JBIKIA010000245.1:0-7218 GCA_044361885.1 Prosthecobacter sp.
AAAAGTAAAAGTGGAGGTCAACGGTGCTGAAGCTTGGCTCACGAGCGCGAATTACAATCTGCCGCAGCCTGTCGGCGGCGTGCAGATCGACTGCCCGATCACACGCGGTTACAATGCCGATAGCGGTGAGGACTCATGGAGCCTCGAAAAGGACGCGCGGTTACGTTTGTGGCCCGCAGGATCGCCTTGGATCAATCCGGGCACGTTTGTGTATCCGCTGAAGCAGCGCTGGTTTGCCACCTCGACGCAGTTTTCCAACGAGCCTACCTATGTCGATGGCGGCGACAAACCGGACCGGAAGAAGATCTATTATCACAACGACCTCGATTTCGGTGGCTGTGAAGGTTTGACGGAGGTCGTGGCGGCCACGGATGGCCTCGTGGTGAGTGTTTCGGAAAAGACGCTGCCGGGCTACTCGCTCACGCCGGTGAGGCCGCGCTATGATGTGGTGTATGTGCTCGACGAGCGCGGCTGGTATTATCGCTACAGCCATCTGCACACGATTGATCCGGCGATCACGATGGGATCACGCGTGAAGATGGGGCAGCGCATCGGCATCCTCGGCAAGGAAGGCGCGAGCGGCGGTTGGTCTCATCTGCATTTCGGCATCAAAAGCCGCCAGCCTTCCGGCAAATGGGGCACCGAGGAGGCCTATGCCTTCGCGTGGGAGGCGTATCAGCGCGAGAACAAGCCCGCCGTCATCGCAGTGGCCCGCCCGCATCATTTCATCCGTGCTGGCGAGTCAATCACACTCGATGCATCGAAGTCTTGGTCATCCAGCACCATCAAAAGTTACGAATGGACCTTCACGGATGGAAAAACCGCTTCCGGTGCGAAAATCGAGCGCACCTATGCGAAACCGGGGGCTTACAGCGAGATCCTCAAAGTCACCGATGATGCGGGGAACGTGAGCTACGACTTCGCCATCGTGCAGGTCATCGGCAGCGACGAAAAGAACCTGCCACCTACGATTCACCCGACCTTCTGGCCCACCACCGGCCTCAAGCCCGGCACCGAGATCACCTTCAAAGTCCGCACCTTTCGCGCCACCGGCGGCGAGACCTGGGACTTCGGCGATGGCACGCCGAAAGTCAGTGTAATGTCCGATGGCAACGCCAAAGCGCTGGCGAAGGATGGCTATGCGATCACGCAGCACACGTTTGCCAAACCAGGCGATCACATCGTGAGCGTGGAGCACACGAACCAGCTCGGAGAACAGGCGATTGCGCACCTGTGTGTGCATGTCGGCCAGTAGGCCTCGCTGCAAGCTCACGTCATTTTCTAGCGTCTTTAGCAGGTGCTTCGCCTTCTGCCATGTGTCCTGCTCGCCGCTTCCGCTCTTCGTGCGGATGAGGGCATCGAGTTCTTTGAATCCAAGGTGCTGCCGTTGCTCCAGCAGCGTTGCTACGAGTGCCATTCGCATGAAAAGAAGATCAAAGGCGGCCTGGCACTCGATTTGAAAACAGGCTGGCAGACTGGCGGCGACAACGGCCCTGCGATCATCCCCGGCGATCTGGCGAAGAGTCATCTCGTCCAGGCTGTGCGCTACTCAGACCCCGAGATGGAAATGCCGCCGAAGGGAAAGCTCGTCGCGAGTGAAATCGAGGTGCTGGAGAAATGGGTCGCGATGGGTGCGCCGGATTCGCGTGTGGCGAAGGTGGTGGAGAAAAAGGCGCGAGTCATCGACATCGAGGCTGGAAAGAAGTTTTGGGCCTTCCGGCCCGTGAGTGACGTGAAAGCACCTGCGGTGAAGAACACCTCATGGCCGGCTAACGACGTGGATGGCTTCATCCTCGCGAAACTCGAAGCCCCTGGACTCACGCCGAACGCTGATGCCGATGCCTACACCTGGCTGCGTCGCGTTTCGCTCGATCTCACGGGTCTGCCTCCTTCACCGCAGGACATCGCTCGATTTTCAGCCGACGAATCGCCACAAGCTCGCGAGCATGTGGTGGATCGCCTGCTGCAATCCAAAGCCTTCGGCGAGCGCTGGGCGCGTCATTGGCTCGATCTCACGGGTTACGCGGACCAGATCGGCACGTCGAACAATGTCTTCGCCGAGCATGCGTGGCGCTATCGCGACTATGTGATCGACGCGTTTAACTCGGACAAGCCGTTCGACCGTTTCATCCGCGAGCAGATCGCTGGAGACCTGCTGCCATTCAACACGCCGCAGGAACGCGCCGCGAATCTCACTGCCACGGGATTCCTGGTGCTCGGCGATGTCGAGATCGTGGCCGTGGATAAATTGAAGATGGAAATCGATCTCGTGGATCAGCAGGTGAGCAAGGTCGGCACCGCGTTTCTCGGCATGACGCTGGGTTGCGTCCGCTGCCACGATCACAAGTTCGATCCCATCACGCAGCGCGACTACTACGCCATCGCCGGCATGTTCCGCAGCACCGACTCGACTTATAAGACCGACAACGGCGTCTGGAGCAGCGTCAATGCGAGCGAGATGCCCGAAACGCCCGAACAGCAGGCCAGACGCGCTCAACTTCTCGTGTCGAACGAGGCGAAACTGAAGTCGCTCCAGTCCGAACGCGCCGCCGCCGAGAAAGAGAAGGCTGCATTGGAGCCGCAAATCAAAGGCGCGGCCAAACAACCAAAGACAGCTCTCGAAAAGAAGCGCGACGAACTCGCGGCGCGCATCAAAGCCATCAACGGCGAAGTCGAGCACGCCAAGTTCTTTGCGCCCATCGCCCCGAAGACCTTCGCCGTGCATGATCGCCAGAAACCCGACGACATGCAGATCACCATCCGTGGCAATCCGTATGCGCTGGGCGACAAAGTGAAGCGCGGTGTGATGAGCGTGGCTTCATGGGGCGAGTTGCCAACGATCCCGGCGAATCAAAGCGGCCGCGCGCAGCTTGCCGACTGGCTGGCTGATCCCCGCAACCCACTCACCGCACGCGTCACGGTGAACCGCATCTGGCAGAAGTTGTTTGGCGAAGGGTTGGTGCGCAGCGTCGATTACTTTGGCGTACGCGGTGAACTGCCCACGCATCCCGAACTGCTCGATCATCTCGCCACCCGCTTCGTGCGTGGCGGCTGGTCGCAGAAGCAGTTGATTCGCAGCCTCGTGCTCAGCCGTGCGTATCGCATGAGCAGCGCGCATAACGCCGTCGCGACGATCAAAGACCCCGACAATCGCCTGCTCTGGCGCATGAATCGCCAGCGTCTCGATGCCGAGGCCATTCGTGACTCCATGCTCGCCATCAGCGGCAAACTGGCACCCGCGAATGGCGGCCCGGCGTTGCCACTCGAGTTCCCCGAGAATGTCTCCAGCCTCAGCCCGAAAGCGGTGAATCCGCCCGCGTTTAACCTCAAGAAATTCCGCCCCGTGCAGGAGTTCGAACGCACGGTGTATCTGCCCGTCATCCGTACTGCCACCCAGCCCGGCCCCGCGAAGCTGCGTGATGTTTTTGACTTCACCCAGCCCGCGCAAATTGCCGGCAAACGCGCCGAGACCGCCGTGCCCACACAAGCCCTCTTCCTTCTCAACAGCGACATGTTGCGCGCTCGCGCCACCGAACTCGCGCAATATCTCACGAAGACCGAATCGAATGCCGGTTCGCGTCTCGAAGCGCTCTGGCTGCGCGTGCTGAATCGCCCCATCACCTCCACCGAACGCGATGAAGCCAATCAACTCATCGAATCGCTTCCCGCCGACAAAGCGTGGATCGAAATTAGCCACGCGCTGCTTTTCTCGAACGAGTTTCTCCTCCGCCTATGACCATGAACACGACCTCTCACATCTCCCGTCGCGCCTGGCTGCAACGCACTGCCACAGGCTTCGGCGCACTCGCGTTGCATGACCTCGTGCGTGCCGCGCAGAGTCCGCTCGCCACGCGTGCGCCGCAAATGCCTGCCAAAGCAAAGCGCGTGATCTTCTTGTTCATGTCGGGTGGCCCGTCGCAACCGGATTTGTTCGACCCGAAGGACTACATCAAGCGCATGCATGGCCAGACCATCTCTGCGCCGATCAACACGAACGAGCTCCGCGTCGGCACTGACAAATTCCTCGCGCTCGCCACGCAGCGCGATGTGCGTCCGCGTGGGCAGTCCGGCATGATGATTTCCGATTTGCTGCCGCACACCGCATCTATCGCCGATGAGATTTGCCTGCTGCGCGCGATGCATTCGGACAACAACCAGCATCAGCCCGCCGCGTTGCAGTTTCATACCGGCGTCACGGCCGATGTGCGGCCGTCGATGGGTTCGTGGATCAGCTATGGCCTCGGTGCGGAGAATCAAAACCTGCCGAGTTTTATTTCGATCCATCCAGACAGCGACACACGTCTCTACGGCTCCGGCTTCCTGCCCGCCGCGCATCAGGGCACAAAAGTCATCATCCCACAGAGCGACAAGCAATCGCCCATCGACTATCTCGCGAATGTCTCCGGCGATGCGAAGACGCAGCGTGTGCGCATCGACTTCACGCAGCACATGAACCGCCGACTGCTCCAGCAGGCCGAGGTTGATGCGCGCATGGAAGGCATGATCGAGAGTATGGAGATCGCCTTCCGCATGCAAAGCGCCACGCCTGAACTGGTGGACATCGCCAACGAATCCGAGGCGACAAAAAAGCTCTACGGCATCGGCGAGAAGGCCACGGACAAGAATGGTCGCGCTTGTTTGCTGGCACGTCGTCTCAGCGAGGCCGGTGTGCGCTTTGTGCAGGTCACCATGGGCGGTTGGGATCATCACGGCGACATCCGCAACGCTTTGCCGAAGAGCTGCGGCGAGACCGACCAGCCCTGCGCAGCTTTGATCAAAGATTTGAAATTACGCGGCCTGCTCGACGACACGCTCGTCGTCTGGTCCGGCGAGTTTGGCCGCACGCCATGGAGCCAGGATCTCAGCGGCACCTCACCCATCGACAAACACGGCCGCGAGCATCAGCCGGAGAGCTTCTGCGCCTGGATGGCCGGTGGCGGCATCAAACCTGGCTTCACACTCGGTGAGACCGATGAGTTCGGCTTCCGTCCCGTGTCTGGCAAAGTGCATTTGCATGATCTGCACGCCACGATCCTGCATCAACTCGGTCTCGATCACGAAAAACTCACGTGGCGCAACGTGGGCCGCGATTACCGGCTCACGGATGTGTATGGGAACGTGGTGAAGGAGATTCTGGCATAGTTTTCAGACTGTGAATGCGCGGCTGACTCAAATCGGCTGAAAGAAATCAAGACGGTATACTGTTTAAATGACGCAAACGGTATACCAAATGACCAGCATCCCCACATCCACCTCACGCACTGATCACGCCACCTCGCTTTTGCGGCAGGAGATCCTCAGCGGCAAAACAGAGCCAGGGCATCTGCTGGCGGAGTCAGCGGTGGCGGTGCGTCTGGGAGTAAGTCGAGTGCCAGTGAGGGAGGCACTATTTGCGTTGGAGCGTGAAGGATTCGTTGAGTTCAGTGGCACGGGTCGGGCTTTCGTGAAGGCGCTGACGCCGCAGGATTTTGAAGAGCTTTACACGCTCCGGCTCGCGCTGGAGCCGTTGGCAGCACGTCTGTCAGCATCGTCGCTCAAAGCAGATGCCAGTCTGCTGGAAAAGAACATCAAAGCCACGGCGCGGGCGAAGACGATGCTTGATGTCACCCGGCTTGATTTGGAGTTTCACGAGATCATTCTCGAAACCTCAGGAAACGCCCGGCTGCTGAAGCTGTGGCAGTCCTTGCGCGGCGAACTGGAACTGTGGCTCGGCAGACTGCATCGGCGGCATCAGGGACAGAACCTCGACACGCGAGACGAGACCATTCGAGCGCATCAATCGGTGATTGATTGTTTCAAAAAGCAAACGCCGGCTGCTTGCGAGTCCCTGATGCGCAAACACATCACCGGCTGGCGCGAGTGGCTGCCAACGATGGAGGTGGAGGCATGAAGAGGTGGTTTGCCATCGCTCTTCAGATTGCCCTTAGCGTTCACCATGTGTTTGCGGTGGACACGAGGCCCAACGTCCTCTTCGTGGTCTTCGACGATCTCAACAACCGTCTCGGCTGCTACGGCGATCCCATTGCGAAGTCCCCGAACCTCGACCGGCTTGCCGTTCGTGGCAAGGTGTTCACGCGGAACTTCTGCCAGCAGCCGATCTGCGGTCCATCACGCGCTTCGTTCATGAGCGGCCGCAGGCCGGACTCGCTCGGCATTTGGAGCATGACGAAGTATCTTTACGATCTGCATCCGGATGCGGTGACGATGCCGCAGTGGTTCATGCAGCACGGCTACACGTCCATGAGCATTGGCAAGGTTCTCGGTGGCTACGGCAAGGAAGCGGACTTCAGGACGCTGAGCGTGCCGGATCGCCGCACCGGCGGCAAAACGAAGGATGAGTTTGCATTGCCAAATGGGGCTTCTTTGCCGCCGAACCTCGCAAAGGACCTGCTCTGTGAGAATCGCGATGTGTCGGACGAAGCGTGCTTTGACAACGTGTCGGCCAGTCTCGCGATCACCGAGTTGCGGGCGCTCGCGAAGAAGCCGGAGCCGTTCTTTCTCGCGCTGGGCATCTTCAAGCCGCACTCGCCTTACAAGGTGCCGAAGCGCTACTGGGACATGTATCGCCGCGAGGATATTCCGGCCATTGAGACGCCCGCACGGCCTCGCAACGCGCCCGAGATCGCTTTTCACGCGAACCACGAAATCCTCGGCGAGCCGACGGCCCACCGCACGCTCGATGAGGAAGCGAAGCGCGAGATCCGCCACGGCTACTATGCGGCGATGAGCTTCGCCGATGCGCAGTTTGGCCGCGTGATGGATGCGCTCGATGAACTGAAGCTCTGTGACAACACCATCGTTGTCATCATTGGCGACAACGGCTTCCATCTGGGCGAGCACGATGTTTGGGGCAAGATGACCTTGTTCGGTTGGGACGCGCGAGTGCCGCTCATCATCAGCGCGCCTGGCATCGGAAAGGGCGGCGCGAAGACGAGCGCCATCAGCGAGTTGATCGACATTTTTCCCACGCTCACGGACCTCAGTGATCTTCCCTCTCCGGGTCAGCTCGACGGCACCAGCCTCGTGCCGGTGCTCAAGGACGCCAGCGCAACCGTCAAAACCGCTGCGCTCACGCAACATCCACGCCCTGCCCTCTACTGGGGCGGCGGACCGCAGGCCTTGCCGCAAGTGATGGGCTACGCGCTCAAAACCGACCGCTGGAGCTACCATGAGTGGCGCGACTTCAAAACCGGCCGCGTCGTCGGCCAGGAACTCTAC
>JBIKIA010000017.1:0-22982 GCA_044361885.1 Prosthecobacter sp.
CAGGCTTCGAAGTTGCGGTTCTCTGTCCAGCGAACATGGCCGATGGGGTAGTCGTGGCCTCCCCATTCATAGCTTGGATCATAGCGACCAGGGCCGTAGCTGCGAGAGTAGCGGACCTGGATGTCCTTCATGTAGGCGGTCTTCCAGCTCAGCTCGGCATCGTAAATGCCTACGATGACCATGACGCCGCGATCTCTCAGACAGGCGATAGCGCTGTCTGCAGCTTCGCGACCTTTGCCGCCAACGCAGAGCAGCACGGCATCGACTCCGTGACCATCCGTCCAGGCACGGACTTCGTCCTCGAGCTTCGACTGGCTGGGATTCACCACGCGCTCGGCACCCATGGCGAGGGAGGTTTGCAGACGAGCCGCCAAGAAATCCACGGCCATCACGCGAGCACCGCTGGCTTTGAGCAAACTGGTAGCGAGCAATCCCACCAAACCCTGGCCCATCACGAGCACTCGTTCACCGAGTCGTGCGCCGGATTGGCGGACGCCCTCAATCGAGATCGAGGCGAGTGTCGTGTAGGCCGCCTGCCAGTCTTCCACGCCCTCAGGAATCGGAGACGCGAGCAGATCCGGCACGCCGATCATCTCCGCATGAAACGCGCACTCCGCACCGCCACAGGCCACACGATCACCGACACGGAAGCGCGTGTTCAGTTCATCGACGGCGACGACGACTCCCGCCGCCGAGTAGCCGAGAGGTGTAGGTGATTCGAGTCGGTTGCGCACTTTTTCGAGAGCCGACTTCCAGCCCAGCGTGCGGGCGGTGTCGATCACCTTCTTCACCTGATCTGGTCGAGCTTTCGCCTTTTGCAAAAGCGACATCCGCGCCTGCTCGACCTTCATCTTTTCCGTCCCTGGGGAGATCACCGAACATGTCGTCTGCACGAGGATACCGCCCGGCGGCGGCATGGGCGCAGGCACCTCCTGGAGTTCGAGACGACCGTCCTGATATTGGGCGAGTTGTTGCATGAATAATGAGGTTCAGTGATTCAGCTTCGTCACCAGCCACTTGTGTTTCCCAGCGGTGGTCTTTTCGACTTCGGGCACTTCCTTCAAGATGAGGGTGAAGTCGTCGCCGAGTTTGTGGAGAAGGCCGGTGCGGATGGGTTCGAGGCGCGAGCTTTGCCACTGAGGTCCGGGCTGGTAACGAAACTCGACTTCGCCGGGTTTTTCCTGGGCGAACTGCACGGCGAGCAGGCTGTCAAAAATGCGGTCGTGCATGTTGATGGCCGTGAGGGAGATCTGGCGGCCGGTGGCGCTGACGAGGAACTCGTAGTCCCGACCTACGACAGCGGCGATCTCGGTCATGCCGGGCAGCTCGTTTTCGGGCTGGTTGGAGAAGCGGGCGTAGTCGGCGGTGCGGTAGCGCACGAGCGGCATGACATGGTTGTGAAAAGAGGTGCCGATGATCTCGCGGTGGCCGTTTTCGTCAGGCTGGCCGAATTCGACGAAGCCGTAGGTGGGCCAAAAGTGGAGGTGATCTGACTGGCGACCTTGCCCGGCAAGGACGACGCGCTCGCTGTGGCCGTACCAATGGAAGACGCGGGTTCCGAGGATGCGCTCTAGGTACTCCTGCGAGTCGGCGGTGAGCTTTTCAGAGCCGCAGAGCACGGAGGTGAGGCGGAAGTCGAGCTTAAGGCCGGTTTGCTCCAGGCCGCGTGCGAGCAATAGGGCGGCGCTGGGGTAGGCGTGCAGATGCTGCGGGCGGAAGCGATTCAGCGCGGCGACGTATTCGGGCAGGCGCTGGGCGGTGAGGTGGTAGGAGGAAAGGATGAGCCAGTCGCGTGTGGCATCGTAGGAGCTGATGCGGCCACGGGCTTTGTTGGAGGTCACACCTCCGCGGATGACGGCGACTCGATCTCCCACTCGATAACCTCGACGGGACCATTGGGCTTCGAGGTAGGCCTGCTCCTTGGGCCGACTGATGCCGCGCTGGAGGTAAAAGCCGACGGGCACACCGCTGGAGCCGCCGGTGGTGATGTAGAGGCGCTGTTTGGCATGGATCTCGGGGTTCACTAGCTCCTCACGGTGCTCGAGGAGATCCTGCTTGGTGAGGAGAGGGTAGTCGGCGAGCTGCTCCAGGGATTCAAACTGATCGGGCTTCACCCCTGCTTCAGCGAAACGGCGCGCATAGAGCGGTGCCCTACTAGCCGCGATCAGACTTTCACGAAGTGCAGCAATCTGGTAACGGCGGAGGGTCTCCAAATCCCACGATTCCACCTCGCGGGCCTCGTTTTGAAAACGGGCATGCTCGCTACCGTAGCGCCAAGCGGCGGGCAGGGAGCGGTAGGCGCGCCCGACGAGGGATTTGACCGGCTGAGGGGCGGCCTCGTAGAGCCGGAGCAGCGGGTAGAGTTTGTCTTCGAGAGACATTTAGAGGGCTTTCTCTGCCCTGAAGACGGGAACCGGGGCGCTGAAAAATCACCGGGCCTTGCCCAGCTTGCGGAAGCGGCGCAGCATGACGACGAGGCCGGTGCAGGCGATCAACAGGGCTCCACTTGGCTCTGGGACGGGCGACAGGATGATGAGCGCGTCCTGCCAGTTGTAGTCGGGAGCGTTGGGATCGGTGTTATTGGCGATCGAGAAATTGGAATTGGCGACGAGGTAGGTGCCTTGAACGGCATAGGTGTCAAAAAAGGTCGTGCCGGCCTTCGTGGCGACATCGTTGATGATGGACTCAAAGAGCACCTGACGTGCAGCGAGTGCAGCGAGGTCGCCAGTCGCGTTTCCTGGCTCGAAAACGAAGGGGTTCAGACCCGCAGTGCCAATGTCCGTGAAATCTGTTTTGCCGGGTGTACCATAGACATCAGCCAGGAAATTCTGAACCGTGAAGAAAGCGTTATAGAAAGTATCGTCGGTCCCAAAGCCTGCGGCGTTGCTGCTCTGCTCAGCGAACCGGCCAGAAATGCCCACCTCGCTCCAGGGCAGATAGGTATCCAGCACATATTCCATGATGCGGACCTGATTCGGGAGGGCGGTGTAGAAGGCACCATTGTTTTGGTAGTCGGTGAGACGTTCGGTGTTCTGCTGGTCCCAGGCATCGGAGAGGCTGAGAGCATCGGCGATCAGGCCTTGCCCATTCCCCGCACCACTGGAGCCACTGGTGGGCTCGACACACATCCACCAATAGTTGCCACCATCGAAAACACCGCCGGAAATTTCATAAACACCGCCATAGCCGTCACGATCCACGCCATTGATGGCCGCAGTCTGGGCGCTGGCAGTCCTAGTAAGCAGCCCAATCAACAAGAAAAGTAAGAGGCAGGGTAGTCTCATAAGTTAAACTTTATTATAAAACTCATATTAAAACAATCGAATTCTAAAAATTTTCCACTTCCTTAGCGATTTTAGCTAAATTCTGCTTTCCGCAGACAGAGCCTTGCCTGCCCAGACTTCGAAGCCGACGGCCACCCAGAGAGCCTCAGCCGTTGCTTTCCCCTCCACAGATCCTGCCGAGAGTTCCTGCCAGAGCCGCTTGACCACCTGACCATCGAGAATGCCACGATGCTTCAGTCCAGGGAGCCATTCGTCATGCATTCGCTCCGCGACTGTGGGTTGGCGGAAAAAGGCAGCCAAGGGCACATCGAAGCCGCGTTTCCGCCGGTAGGCAAAGGCGGGGCCAAACTCTTTCACGGCGAGCTGCTTGATGATCCGTTTCGTGCCGTGCATTCGTGCGTTCGGACCATAGACAGGGCAGGCGAGTGAACTGAGCGGCAGTGCACGGGCGGCTTTGGCCACGCCAAGATCGAGGAAGGGCACCCGGCATTCCACGCCGTGTGCCATGGTCATCTTGTCCTGGCGCAGCAGGAGGTCGGGCAGATAGGTCTCGGCTTCGTAGCGGATCTGCTTTCGCAAGCCGGCACCAGGAATGGCAGCGAGATGATCCAGTCGCTGTGCGATGGCCTCCTCGACACGTGCGCCGGGCAGAAGTTCTGTGATGAGTGCCGCCGCGCCATAAGCCGAGCCGGTGACCATCTGCCGTTCCAAGCTCTCGCTGGCCTGACCGAAGAGCCGCCAGAGCCGCCCACGAGACTGTCCGGCGAGTTTGGCCCCGAGACGGAAGAGCGCCGGGTGCTGCTGCTGGAGTGCGGTGTAGTAAAAGCGGTTGTAGCCGGCGAAGAGTTCATCACAGCCTTCGCCAGTGAGCATGACTTTCACAGTCTGTCGCGCCTCACGGGCGAGCAGGTCGATGGCAAGAGTGTTTGGATTTCCGGGCGGGCCATCGAGATGCCAGGTCACACGGGCAAAATCATCCGCGAAGTGCTGCGGAGAGAATAGGTAGCGGTGGCTGTGGACGCCAGCCTTGCGTGCCGCCTCGGTGATCCAGGCATCTTCGCTGATTTCGGGATCATCGAAGACGATGGAAAAACTATGCCGGGTGTCCGTGCTGGCGCGTGCGGCATCGAGCGTGATGAGGGAGGAGTCGATCCCGCCGCTGAGCTGCGTGCCGAGGGGGACATCGCTGACGAGCTGGCTGTGGACGGCGCGGCGGAGAGCTTCGCGCACAGAATCCGCAGTGCCTTCGCCATCGGAGGCATCGGGCAGATGCCAGTAGCGGCGCAGTGTCAGCTCACCAGTGTCAGCCCGCCAGCATATCTCATGGCCGGGCGGGAGCTGCTGCACGCCACGCAGCAGGGTGCGGTCCCAGGCCGTGTAGCGAAACATGAGCTGCTCGGCGAGGTGCGCTGTTTCCAGCTCGGCGCGGAAGCCGGGATGCTGGAAGAATGCTTTGATCTCCGAGGCTATGAGCAGCGTGCCGTCTGCAAGCCGGGCATGGTACATCGGCTTGATGCCGAAATGATCACGGGCGACCCGCAGCGTGCCCGTTTTCACATCGGCGATGGCGATGGCGAACATGCCCTCGATCCGAGCGATCATCGTGTCCCAGCCATGAAGTTCATAGAGGCGGAGGATCACCTCCGTGTCCGAGTGGCCGCGAAACTCAGCCCCTTCGGCGCGCAGTTGCTTGCGCAGTTCGCCTGCGTTGTAGATCTCGCCATTGAAGACGAGCACGACACTTCCATCCCGGCTGGCCATGGGTTGATGTCCAGCTTCAGAGAGATCCTGGATGCTCAGCCGTGCAAAGCCAAAGCCGCCGTCCGCGCTCTGGGGCAAAGTTTGACCCGAAATATGCACGGACGTGACACCACGCGAGAAGGACACGGCATGGAAACCTTCATCATCCGGCCCGCGATGGCGGATGGAGCGCAGCATCGCCTCCAAAGTGCCATCCGAGGGCAAAGGCCGGCCCGAAGGGAGGAAACAGCCGATGAAACCACACATAAAACAAATCAAGCCTTTGCCGAAAGCGACACGTAGGAGCCAGCCAGCAGCCGAGCTCGCCACGCCATGAAGTAGCGCTCCAGAGGCGGCCCGATGAAGGCGAGGAGCAGCAAGACGAGCACCGTCTCCAAAGAGGTGAGCAAGATTCGATGATCGAGAGCGAAGCGGGGCAGAGCAGCATCCACTGCATGGTTCACCAGCATGAGCAGCGGCATGTGCAGGATGTAGCAGGGATAGCTGATCTGACCAAGCCATCGGCACACAGGCTGTGCCCAGGTTCGGGTGGACAAGCCCACATGCCGAGCCCCAGCCAGCGCGAACAAGAGCCCCGGCACCGCTCCCCAGGAAGTAAAGTGCCGAGCCCATCCTGGGTAATGTTTGAATCGCAGCAACCACTCCAGCACCAACACGGCTCCACAAAGCATCACCGAAGCTTGCCACTTACGCTTGGTGACCATCGGCGAAACAGCCTCCCAGTTTCCACCCAGCCACGCGCCACTGAGCCAAGCCGGGAAAAGTACGCAGATCATCCAAAGTCCGTTTAGAGCAGTACTGGTCTCCAGCATGTGGAGACCATGCCAGATGAAAAAGATGGAGCCGACACCCGCCATGGTGACGAACAAGGTGCCCATGGCTGCTCGGGTGACTTGCCCACGCATGAGGATCAATGCCAGCGGCCAGGCCGCGTAATACACGACCTCACAAGTGATGCTCCAAGATGGACCAAAATTGGGGAAGGGCGCCGTCAAAAGCTGAAGGTTCATCAAGCTGGCGGCCAGTTGTATCCAAGGCATCTCCTCCGACGGCTCATCAGAAGCGAACTCGAGCCCCAGTGTCCAGGCCAGCACCGCCAGCATCAAGCCAATCAGGAAGAGCGGATAAATGCGCGTCACACGCGCCAGCGCATAGCGGCCCCACGAGAACCGCCCCTCCGCGATGCCACGGGCGATCGAACGATGAATGCAAAGACCTGAGATAACAAAGAAGCACCACACCCAGAAGTCTCCATTGCCCAGGCTCGCACGGGCAAAGCGCCACATGCCAGGAGTCTTGTAAGGATCCCAGCCATAGACTTCAGACATGCCCAGTTCGAAAGCATGGCAAAACACCACCATCAGGGCTGCGAGGCCGCGCATGGCGTCGATGAACAGCTCACCGTCCCTGTCGAGGCGTTGATTCATAGGCTTTCGGTAGGAATGGAAAACTCCTTCTGAAATTGCGGAACCAGCGCCCGGATCAGTTCACTCACCAGCTTCGTCGTGGCTTCAGAATCACGCGCACGCTGGCCCGACTCACGCGTCTCCAGATTGTCTGTGACCCAGGCCGTGACACTCGCGTAGGCCCAGCGGTGATTTACATTGCGGGCGATGTTATCCCAAGTGCTCAGCCACACACGCACCGCATTGCTCGGCGTCGTCACATCCGTGCCGATGAACCAATAGACATAGTGCGCTTGCAGCATCTTCGGAGTGCCATCCGCCCGGCGCATCTCACGCTCCACTAGGAGATCCTTCACATTTAAAAATTGCCCCGGTGAGATCTCCACGGGCACGATGCGCGAATCCAGCAGCGTCCAGCCCTGACCATCGAGACACACTTCCGGACGGTGGATGCTGCGCCGCTCCGCTCCGGCGAGCACGAGCGTCACCTGCGCCAGATCACGATCCGCAGGCCGGCCAGGGGATCGGTACTGCATCTTCACCATCTGCGTATCTGTCGGCAGCAGTTCTTTCTCCGCTGCGTCTCTTTCCAACGGCTGCCCCAGAAAGCGTCCGACGGCTGAGGGCAGCTCCATCACCACGCCCGAGGCATCTCCCGCGCGCACCTCAGGGGAAAGTCGGCATGCGGCGATGGTGGCAAGGACGCAGAGCGTGATCGCGACCAAACGCGGAGACACGGAGACACGGGGACTCGGAGACGCTGCGTCTGGCTCGCCGCGTCTCTGCGTCTCTCCATCTCTGCGGCTTCCGATCACCCGCCCCACACTCTCCAGCCCTGCCAGCGCCACGAGGTACACCACGATGCCGGACACAAAATGAAACGTGCTCACCTCCCGCTCCTGATCTCCCACCGCAAACTCCTGCCCAAAGGCCATCGAACCCGCGATGAGAATCAACAGCCGAGCCATGTTTGCAATCACCGCCAGCGGGAAGCCGCAGAGGAAGAGGAAGAAGCGCCTCGGCAGCGTCTTTTGACGGAAGTATCCAAAGAGCGCAGACACCATCAGCAGCGCGAAGAGCGATCTCATCCCGCTGCATGGGCCGTCCACTTTGAGGCTGAAAAGTTGTCCCGCCGTGTGCTCAGCATCGGGTGCAGAGATGAGTGCCGTGCCTTCGCGAATGGTGTCGAGGCTGATCGTGTTCAGCACAAAGGAAGTCGTCTCCACCATCAGCACGCGAAGACGGAAGGAAACGGAGTCCTCAAGAAACACCAGCGGCCACATGAAGCAGAGCATCAACCACGCGAAGCACAGAGCCCGGGCATGAGCCCAGCCGAGACAGGCGACCACCACTCCCGCGATGTAAAGCTGCACCGCAAAGGCACCGAGGTAGTAATTGTTCGCCTTATATCCGCCGAAGTAAGCCAGCATTGCCACGAGTACCGCCAGCAACCCCAGCACGCTGCCTTTCGCAGGCAGTGCCGCCAGCTCGTCCTTTCGCTTCCACACCAGCCAGCCCACGATGAATGGAGCCAGGAACCCATGCTGCCACGTCGGGTCTTTCCAGCGCATGAGCAGCTCCTCCAGCAACGTCAGTCGAAACGCTCCGTAGCCTGCCGCATACGGCTGGAAGGCCACCAGCAGCACAAGGATCGCAGCGAGCAGAACCCACGGCCAGAAGCGGAATGGAGAGACCTTCTTCACAGGGAAAAATGCTGCCCCATCCATGTCCAGACCGCACGAGCACGGACATGTGCGGAGGTTTCTTCCGCGATGGCGCGCGCGTGCAGGGACATCATCATGAGTGCGGTGGGATTCAGCGCGGCATGGAGACAGGCGGTGAAGGCGGCAGTGTCTTCGGGCAGGAAGGTGAAACCATTCTTTCCCTCCTGCACCAGCACCTCCGCCGCACCAGCATGACGACTGACAAGCAGGGGCAATCCAAGGCAGGCGGCTTCATGCACGACCGCTGCATAGGTGTCCTGATGCGTCGCGAGCACGAAGGCATCGGCCTGACCAAAAGCCTGCCAAAGCGCCTCGCTATCGAGATGACCAGTGATCTCCACCTGCGAGTCCAAACCGAGGCGTGTGATGTGGCTGCGACCCCAGCCATCCGTATCGGGGCCGAGCAAACGGAGTCGCCAATTCCTGTGCCCGGCGGTGTTGAGTTGCACCAGCGCGGCGAGAAGGAGATCAGCTCCTTTGCGTGGCTGGATGCGGCCGACTTGCACGAATTGAATGGGGGCATCGTCCTCGATGGATCGCAGCGGGGGAATAAGCTTGCGGCTGTCAGCAGCGTGAAAAGCGGCCACGGCGGGGCGCTCTTCACCACAAGACGGCTGAAACGCCGCAGGCGAGCAGGCGATGATGCCATCCGCAAGATGACTCCAGAGCCGATGCCAGAGCCGCACCTGCCAGGGAAAGAAGTGTTCATTGGCGAGACCGACTTCACTGGAGACCACGACGGGAAGCCCGCGCCACTTTGCCCAAAGCAGCGCTCCGAGTGTGTAAGGGCTGTACTCATGAATCCAGACGAGTGCAGGATCGAAAAAATCGAGTTCATGCCACAAACGCCACGAGGGAAGCTGCGTGCTACTGGCTTCGGATCTCCAATGCGTGCCATAGCCTTTGGCCGCAGCGGAGATTTCCTCTGTATCGAGCCAGACGATGGAGAGATGCCTCCCCTGCGGCACGGTGGCGGAGTCAGCGAAAACGCTGGCGCTACCAAGCGGATAAAACAGCCTCACCTCTCCGCCCGCTGCACCGACTTCGGCCGCAAAGGCTTCCTGCAGGGCCTTGTGATAAGGGGCCCGCGCACGAGTGACGATGGCGATGCGACGACTCATGCCACGGGTTTGCGCACGACGGCAAAGAGCCGCGCGCTGAAGAAGCCTGGGAACAGCCGCGAAAGCCAGCCAAAGGGTTTCGAGACCCCATTCAAAAAAGGATGCCATGCTATCTTGCGATAGACATAGGGCAGCGCGGTCAGGGTGAAGGGCTGAGCATGCAGCTTCACGAACTCGAAGCCCGAGGCCTCGGCGAGTTGGCGCAGTGTCTTCGGACAAAAGAATCGAATGTGGGGATCACGCCAGGGGGCGCGGCGGGCGGTGTGCGGGCTGCCGCCGGGACTCAAAAAGCCCGTGAAGAGGAACTCCAACCGCTGCGCGTAGTTCGCTGCATTGGGCACGCTGAGGATGGCGTGCGCGCCAGGTTTGAGCGCACGCCGGATCGTCGCCAGCGCTGTGTCCGGCTCCAGGAGATGCTCCAGTACCTCGAAGCAGATGGCCACGTCGGCGCTTTCATCGGGGAAAGGGATGCTGCTGTCCGGAGAGATGGCTTTCACATTCAGCCCGAGCTGCGCGGCATGTTCGAGCGCGGTCTTGGAAATGTCGAAGCCGTGATAAGTCACCCCACGTTCTGCCATGCTCAGCCCATAGCGCTCACCATTGCCGCAGCCGTAGTCGATGAGATTCATGCCGGGCCTCAGCAGTTCCGTGAAGAGCTTCTCTTCATCGGGATTGGTGCCTCCGAGGTCGGGCGTCCAATCGCCGGCGTCACCGGGCTTCACCCAGTAGTCTTCATAAAAGGTAGGTTCTGGCATGGCAGTAATGTTGGAGATGAATGTCACGCCTGCTTGCGGGCGACGGCCACGATCTGGCGGCGTTTTGCCGCAGCACTCCAGAGCCAGCAACAGGCTTGGAAAAGCGGGGTGGGTAGTCGTGACAGGAGACGCCAGCCGCGCGGAAAAGCATGGGTGAGCACGCGGGCTTCGAGGCATTCAAATCCTGCCTCGGCGAGTGTGTTGGCCAGCAGGCGTGGCGTCCAGGTATGCAGATGATGGTCAATGTCCTTCGCGGTGTAATCCGGCTGCCGACGCCAGTCGTCGATGGGCAGAACGAGTACCAGGAGTCCGTCTTTTTCTAAACGAGCTCCGAGAGCCTTTAGTGTCTCGATCGGATAAGGCACATGCTCCAGACAGTGATGCGAGATGATGCGATCAAAGGTCTGTGGCGGAAGGCTTTCCAGCGAGGCATAGACCTCCGTTCCTTGTGCCTCGCAGACAGCTCTCGCGGCAGGATTGATCTCCACGCCGACCGCACGCTTCGGCGCGAGTGCACGCAAGATCCAGCCACCACCGCAGCCGAAGTCGAGCACGCGATGCTCAGCACGGACGTGCGGCCGAAACTTGAAGGTTTCCAGCCCGGCGGCGTAGCTGGCCTCCCTGTTTTGATAGGCAAAGTATTCCTGACCTTGCTCGCCAAGATAGAAGGTGGAGGCGGATTCAGACATGTTGCAGTTTGGATGGGTTGGAGGATTCGAGAATCAGCTTCGTCAACTGTGCGGCATAAGCAGCCGCGTCGAGTCCATGTCGGCTGCCTGTGTGTGCTGGCTGCCAGTGACCGGTGACAAAGGTTTCAAGAACATCGGCCATTCCTGCCGGCTCATGGGGAAGCAGCAGGCCGTTCATCCCATCTTCGATCACCATTTCAGAACCATGATGCGGCGTGAGGAAGACGGGCAGCGCACACTCGGCAGCCTCGATCTCGACGAGGGCCAGCGCCTCTGACCAGGAAGGATAAAGAAATCCATCCGCAGCGGCGAAATGGCGCTCGGTGTCTGTCACCATGCCGGTAAAGTGCATCCATTCACGCCAGCCAGGATGCTCTTGATTCAGACGCTGCTGCAAGCCCTCCAGCGTGGAGGGTGTTCCACCGACGACGAGGAAACGAACCCGCGAATGCCGCTGCCGCAGCTTCGCCAGAGCTTCGACGGCGAGGAAGAAACCCTTCCGCCGGTGATGCCCCATGCTGACAAAGATGAAGACACAATCCTGCGGGCCGTATCCCAGCTTCGCGCGCATGGCATCACGATGCTCGGCGCGCACGCCGGGATGAAAGCAGGCGCGGTCAAATGAGTTCGGCAGGACGACGATCTGATGACCAGGGGACTGCTTTTGGTAATCCTCCGCAACAGCTCGTGAAGGCACGATGAGCAGCCGGGCGGAGGTCACCGAAAGGTAGAAGTCCGACCAGCGTCGGTAGATCCGGTATGCCATGAGCTCGGCTCGATCCCGAAGCGAGTGGCAGCCCATGCGCTCCATGCAACCAATCCAGTTCCAGGGTGAGAAATGCGCGTGGGCGACATCGCAAAACGGTAGATAAGGCACAATCGAGTACACCACGTCGGGCCGGCTTTGCCCGCGAACCTGGAAACGCCAGAGGTAGAGCAGCGTGACCTGAATGGAGAAGAGGATGGCCTGCATCAGCTTCAGTTTTCGAGCGCCGAGCGTCGGCAAACGTATGACATGCTGCACGGCCACATCAGATTCGATCTCCCAGCACCAGACTTCGATCTCGAAGCCAGCGGCACGCAACTCGGGCAATGAACGCAGGACGCCTTTCATGGAGGGGCTTGACCGGAGGAAGTCCGGATCCACGATGAGCAGGCGCTTCATCCGATTTTTTGAAACAGGGCCAGGATGCCAAAGGGAGTATCAGTGCAGCGTTCGGCGGTGGTTTGATGCTTCTCGGCATCGACGAGTGAGACGGGGACGAAGAAGCCGCGCAGGGGCAGTTTTTCCACCGCCATCATGCGCTCCACCGTGCCACGCGTGAGGCAGTAATCCGTGTGTTTTAGCACGCAGCCGAGCGGCTCAAAAAGAGCGCGCAGATCCGCTTCGGTGTAGCCTTCGCGGACATGACCTTCGTTGGGAAAAGGTTCGGGCGGATGCGGCACGGTGATGATCGCGTGGCCTCCGGGCTTCAGCACACGGATGAGCTCACGGGCTGCAGTCTCGTGATCTTCGATGTGCTCGATGACCTGCGTGCTTTGCACGAGATCGAAGCTGGCATCAGGAAAGGGGATCTCCAGCAGGGAGCCCTGACGTATTTCCACACGCGGATCGCTGCCGAGCTTGGCACGCAGGCAGGCGAAATTTCCTGAATCATACTCTAGCGCAGTCACACGCCTCACCCAGCCTTCGGCCAGTGCTTTGCGCGCAAACTCACCGGAGCCGGCACCGCCGTCGAAAAGATGCTCGACCGGACCAATGATGCGCAGCGCCTCACGCAGGCGCCGCCACTCGACGCGGTAGCGGATCGTGTTGGGAGTGTAGATGAACTGGCTGAGCCAGGTGCGCAGGCGGGAGATCATGCGTTGGGGAAGTGAGGGCGGGACAGAACACGATGGGGTGGCTGAAGCGGACGATAACCAGCGGTGGGGGTGCCGTGGTAGGACATGGGATACATCGGCTGGCTCGGTTGTCCGCGCACACTGGGCTGAGGCTGTTCGTTGGCCCGCACGGGCTGATGACGCACCGCGATCACGGCAGCGGCGGCGGCCATCCAGAAGAGGATGTTCACAGGGAAAATGTTCAACACATTCCCCGAGGTGATGGAGATGGCCACCATGCCGCACACGAGTGCCAGCATCATGGCTCCGATGCGCCGCTGCCGACGATCCTGGATGGCGAGAAGCTGTCGATGCCCAAAGGTCAGACAGGTGACTCCGAGCATCACGGCGCCAGCAAGCGCGACTGCGCCATAGCGGACGAGGATGTTGCTGAGCAGGTCGTGATTGTAGAGCGGATCGGTCGGTTCGGTGCCGCGTTCCGGGCCGTAGCCGAACCAAGTATAAGCCTCGGGATTGCTCAGCACCATGGCGAAACCCTGGAGACGGTCACTGAACGTGTTCACATTCAGCGCCTCTTCATTCACCTGGCTGCCCGCCATGGCGATCAGCGACTCCGTAGTGTCGGCAAGACGATCCTGGAGGTAGGTGGCCGAGGCGATGAGTCCAGCAAAGCTGAGGACTGCGAACCCATAGAACAGACGTGTGCCAAGACGTGAACGGAAGCATAGACTGCCGATGACACAGACGATGATAATGATGAAGGCTGAGCGGCTGGTCGAAGCCAGCATCGCCCCGGCGAAGAGCGGGGTGAACATGAGCACCTCCAGGATGTTGAGCTGGCGGTGACCATCTGCACGACGGGAACGCCAAAGCATGAAGGGCAGCACCACCATCGCCGCAGACACCGCTCCAAGGCTCGTCGGAGAATTTAAGGTGGAGAACGCACGCACGCGGTCTGTGAGAAGTTGCTTCACCTCGATGGTGTATCCGCTTTGGAGATAGAGGATCTCGAAGTCGCGAAAACCCCACAATCCCTGAGCAATGGCATACATGGCGACTGGCATATAAATCCAAAGCATGATGCGGAAGAGCTTCATTGCATCGTCGGGACGTGCATAAAGCAGCGGCATGGCGAAGAGCATCATCGAGTAGGCACCGTTCGCCATGTCCTGAAGCGCTCTCCCATAACCGCCCTCAGCTCCGACGAGCGAGAGGACACCGTTCGCCAGCGAGATGAAACAAGCCAGGAACCACATCACGACATGCCAGCGCTCCACCTTCACTGTCCCCGTGAATCCGCGCAGCATCAGCGAGACAACCGACACCATGAACACCAGCGGTGGAAAGCCGAGGATGTAATAGAGGTCGAGCATCTGCACGCGGTCTGACACGATCATGAGCCGCTTCACGAGATCGACATAGCCGCTGGAAATGATGCAAAGCAAAAAACCCGCACGTGGTGATATGAAGGCCAGCAGCGAGCCACCGATGATGAAGTAGAGGAAGAGATTCGCCAGTACGTTGCCTTCTCCCAGCAAGATGGAGAAGCACGCCGTGAAGGCGAGCAGGCAGGTAACGATGAGCGCGGGTAGGGGATTGCCGTTCATGAGGTCAGACGGAATGGGTTTTGAAAAGGGCTGAGCAGACTTCGCGTGGCAGCACAGGCAGATGCTTCATGCCGAGTATCTGCAACCGACCACTCGCGTGCAGCGGCGGCAACAGGAAGGAGGTGGCCACCCAGGCAAGCGAGTAGGACACCAGCGTGGCCCAGGCCGCGCCTGCTCCGCCATGCGTGGGAATCCACAGCCAGTTCAGCACGACGTTGGTTAGCAGCGCGAGCATGACGGAGGGGAGGTTTGCCCAAAGACGGCCTTCGATGGTGAGGTGCTGCGTGCGCGCCACACCAAGCGCATAGGGAATGAAAGCCCAGGCGTGAACGAAAAGGATGTCCGCGCTCCCGGCGAACTTTTGACCCCAAAGCAGATGTGTGATCGGGACGGCACAGGCGACGAGACAAACTGCACCGCCCATGCCCATGAGCCAGCTACCGGCGAAGTATCGGACGAGCCCGGTTTCGTAACTGCCATCGCCCAACTGGCGCGCTATCACGAGGCGTGGCATGAGCACTGATGCGAGAAGCATCGGCGTGAAATAGAGTGTCTCGGAAAGCCGAACTGCTGCGGCATACACGCCTGCATCGGCATCACCGCGCATGGCCTTGAGCATCAGGGTATCGAGACGAAACAGCAGCACGAGAGCGAGCTGAGAAGCCAGCTCGGGAAAGGATTCACGCAACAAAGTCAGAGCACGACTTTTATTCCAACGCCAAAAACCAAACGTCTCGGTGGAGCGACGAAAGGCCAGCCACTGCCGAAAGGAGGTGATCCAGCATTCAGCGAGGAAAGCACATGGGAAAAAGATGAGCGGCATCTGCATGAGCACACCTCCCAAAGTGATGAGCGCACTGATCAGGAAGCCCCACCACTGCGCCCATTGGTTTTTCAAAACCTGATGATCGGCTTCGAGCGCGCCTCCGAGTTCGGCAAAGGCGTGGGTCGGAAGCAAAAGAGCGTAGATCCAGAGCAGGGTTCGGTCTTGTTCAGCCAAGCCAAAACCGCCGAGCACCACGGCACCAAAGAGCACAAGTCCGGCCATCAAACGCAGCCGGAAGATGCTGCCGCGAATGGCCGCGCGTTCTTCAGGGTGCGCCACCTGTTCGCGTACAGAGATGCGTGCAAGACCAAGTTCTGCCACGCACAGCAGCACAGTCACAACGGCGAGCGCAGACAACAGACTGCCGGTGCCCTGCTCGCCGAGATAACGCCCGAGGCTGCCGATGATCAGCACATTCAGCAGCAGCCGCATCACCCGCAGGAGGACGGAAGCTGAGAAGATTTTCAGGACTCCCATGATCAGGAGTGGAGATGCGCCCGAGCGATCAAGCTTCGGCGCTCAAAGAGGCCTCCACGGCCTCACATAAAACATGGCCGACGAGAAGGTGACACTCCTGCGCATGAGCCGTGATGTCAGTCGGTGCTTTGAAGGCGATCTTTGCCAACGCAGCGCAGTCTTTTCCGCCAGCGGCGGTGAAGGAGATGGTGACGCAGCCGCAATCGTTCGCGGCTTTCAGCCCGGCGATGACGTTCGGGCTGGTGCCCGAAGTGGAGATGCCGACGACGACATCTCCAGGCTGCGCCAATGCTTCGATCTGTCGGGCAAAGACGGTTTCGAAACCGTAGTCGTTGCTGTGCGCGGTGAGCATGGAGGTGTCCGTGGTCAATGCGATGCCAGGAAGCGCGCGGCGATTGATGCGATAACGCACGACGAGCTCCGCAGCGAGATGCTGGGCATCCGCAGCGCTGCCGCCATTGCCGAAGAAGAGCACTTTTTTTCCGGCTCCGAGCGCGGTGATCCACGCATCGGCCATCTGCTGCACGACATCGCCCTGATCCCGCAGAGCCTGCACGGCGGTGAGGTGTCCGTCGAGATGGCGCGTGAGCATGGATGTCGTGTCGAGAGTCTTCATGGTGGGAGGCGGAGTGTGGAGTGCTCAGACACTCGCGCAAGCGCGCCGCTGCTCGTGAATGATGTCGCAGATTTTCAGAAATCCCTGCCACCAGTGCTCGGCACCTGCGTTTGCCAAAAGCCACTCACGCCCGGCACTGCCCATGCGCGCGGCGCGTTCGGGCTGCTGCTGCAAAGTCCGCACCTGAGCGGCGAGCTGAGTGGCATCGCCCGCCTCGTGCAAAAGACCGCGCGCATCATGGGCCACACTTTCGGGCAATCCGCCGGAACGCGCGGCGAGCACGGCGCGGCCATGATCGAAGGCTTCATAGACAACGGTCGGATAAGGGTCCCACCAAAGGGAGGGCACAAGCATGGCGGTGCAGTCACGAATGGCGGCGTCCTTCGCCTCGCCTTGCAACTGCCCGACATACTCAATGCAGCCATCCGAGCTAGCGGCGGCGGCTTCGACTTCAGAGCGCAGCTCGCCATCACCTGCGATGATGAGTTTCGGCATTTCGGCCGGTGGGAGCGTCTGGCGGAGATAATCCCAGGCGGTGAGCATGACGCGTGTGCCTTTCTCCACGGTGAGTCGGCCGAGGAAGAGGAATCGGCCCGCTGCCGGAGCGGCGGGCACCTCGCTGCGCGGGAAGAAGGGATAGGCGAGGACGTGGACTTTTTCCGCAGGCACTCCGGCTTCGATGAAGCGGTCGCGCACGAAGCTCGACACAGCGATCCAGGCATCGACCTGGCGATACCAGCCGAGCGCATGACCGAGATGCAGCAGCAGTGCTATCCAGGCGGTGCGGGCGATGGAACCCTGAAACGCGCCTGCGATGATTTCACGGAGGAAGCGGAGCTTCAGGCCACCGGTTTCGAGACGATCGTTGCACCAAAGAGCTCCATTCGTGGAGTAGGGGCGGTAATTATGCAGATACAAAGCGAGTGGCACCTGCTGACGTCTAGCCTCGCACAAAGTGCTGAGCGAGAGAACGGGCAACAAATTGTGGCCCAACCAAAGATCGGGCCGCTGACGTGCGTGAGCTTCGCGAAGCCGACGGATCGAAGCTGGGTTGTGAAAGGAAAGGAAGGGCTGCTGCCACTTGTGCGGAGCACCGGGACCTTCCCAGTCGTTGCTGGAGACGAAGAGTTCCTCCATTGCGGCTCCCTTCTCGCGCATGACCTTGCTCATGCGCAGCACGGCGGCTTCCTCACCACCGAAGAAGCGGTAGCGATTGAAGAGATGAAGGATGCGGGGGCTTTCTGCCATGAGGCAGAGAGGTGAGGTCAATCCTCGAAGGCGGCGAGCAGCTCGTCTTTCATGACGCGCGCGGTGCCGAGTTTGCCAACGACGATGCCGCTGGCGTGATTGGCGATGTCGGCGGCGTCTTCGGCGCTGAGGCCTGCGGCGAGTGCGAGGGTGAGAAAGGCGATGGCGGTATCGCCCGCGCCGGAGACATCGTACACTTCACGCGCACGAGTCGGGATGTGATGCGGGGCGCTATCGCGCTGGAAGAGGATCATGCCCTGCTCGCCGAGCGTGACGAGGACTTTGCCCACGGCCCATTGATCAAGGAGCTGCTCGCCGACTTCGAGGAGTCGCTTGTCTTCGAGTGGCGGGATGAGTTTGTGATGATCTTGGATGCCGGCTGCGGCGAAGGCTTCGAGGCGGTTCGGCTTCACGAGTGAGGCACCTTTCCAGCTCAGCGGATTGCGCGGCGATGGATCGACGGTGACGAGCTTCCCGGCGGCTTTGCACAAGCCGAGCACTTGATCCGCGAAGGCTTGGGTGACGAATCCTTTGCCGTAGTCCTCAATGATCACGCCATCGAGGTTCGGCAGCATGACCTCGAGTCGGCTGGAGATTTGCGACAATTCATCCGCACTAAGCTTTTCGATGACCTCACGGTCCACACGAACGACATGTTGCTGGCGCGCGATGATGCGGGTTTTGGCAATGGTGGGGAGGGTGTCGCTCTCCAGCATCGGGTCGGTGTTCACGCCCTCTTCGTTGAGGAGCTTCTTCAATTCACCTGCTGCGCTGTCTTTCCCCACGCGGCCCATGAGGTAGGCATGCGGCGAGAACGCGGAGATGTTGCGCGCCACATTCGCTGCACCACCGGGGAAGGTCGTCTCCTTCGTGACCTCGACAATCGGCACCGGTGCCTCCGGCGAAATCCGGCGCACGGCTCCCCAGATGAAATGGTCGAGCATCACGTCACCAATGACGAGGATACGGCAGCCCGACATGCGCTCGATGGCATCGCGGGCGGTGGCGGCAGTGAGCATGGCAAAAAGGATTAACCGCGAGCGCGGCGGGCACGCACCGCAGCGGAGAGCTGGTCGAGCATGGTCGCGGTGGTGGTCCAGTTCACGCAGGCGTCGGTGATGCTCTGGCCATAGGTCAGGGGCTGGCCGGGCTTGGCGTCCTGGCGTCCTTCCACGAGGTGGCTTTCGATCATCACGCCGGTGATGGATTTGCTGCCGTTGCTGATCTGCTCGGCGAGGGAGTCGGTGACGAGCGGCTGCTTGCGGTAGTCCTTCAAACTGTTCCCGTGGCTGCAATCGACCATGACGCTGGCGGGCAGGCCGCGCGCGGTGAGCTGGCTGACGACGGCGTCGATGGAGGCGGCATCGAAGTTTGTGCCGGCTTTGCCGCCGCGCAGGATGACGTGGCAGGCGGTGTTGCCCTTCGTTTTCACGATGGCGGCCACGCCGTCCTTCGTCACGGAGAGGAAGCAATGTTGTCCGGCGGCTGCTTGGATGGCGTCCAAAGCGACCTGGATGCCGCCATCGGTGCCGTTTTTGAAGCCGACGGGCATGGACAGGCCGGAGGAGAGCTGGCGATGCACTTGGCTCTCGGTGGTGCGCGCGCCGATGGCTCCCCAGGAGACGACGTCGGCGATGTACTGCGGCGTGATCACGTCGAGGAACTCGGTGCCCGCAGGCACACCCATGCGGGCCAGCTCGATTAGCAGGCTGCGGGCTTCGCGCAGGCCGGTGTTGATGTCGTAGCTTTCGTTGAGGTGTGGGTCGTTGATGTAGCCCTTCCAGCCGACGGTGGTGCGTGGCTTTTCAAAATAGACGCGCATGACGATCTCGAGGTCTTTTTCATGCTTCTCGCGGGCGGCCTGGATGAGCTGGGCGTATTCGAGGGCGCTTTTGTGATCGTGGATGGAGCAGGGGCCGACGACCACGAGCACACGGTCGTTCTGGCGGTTCAGGATGGCCTCGGCCTGCTTGCGGGAGGTTTCGATGAAAGCAGCCCCGGTTTCGTTGAGCGGCAGGTCATGCATCAGCAGCGCGGGCTGAATCAGGGGCAGGATCTCCGCCACGCGGAGGTCATCGGTAGGATGGGACTGGCTCACAAAACTGGAAGGTAGGCGGATGGGCGGAAAAAGGGGGCTCAAGATGGGCGCTTTGGTCCGCTTGGCAAGGAGGCGATGCTTTTGAGGCTTTTTCGAGGTAGCTGCCGCCCTCGGTCAGGCAGCTCGCGCCGCCACCGCTCGCGCCGTGGTGCAGTCCGCTGAGGGCAGGAGAAGACCCGACCCGAAGTCTGCCCAACGCGGGAGAGCGATGGCCATGCGGATTCTATGAATTACAGAAATAGAGTCATTCCTTTATTTTGGAAAGGTTTATATTCGGGCCTGGCGAGATTTTGGACTGCCAGTTCGGAACTCACACTTCGAGCTGAATCCCCAGCTCACAAACCTGCCGCGGAGGCAGGTCGAAGTAGCCGGTGGCAGGGCGGGAGAGGCGGCTGAGGGTGACGAAGAGCTTCTTGCGCCACTTGGCCATCTTGCCGGGGCCGTTGGTGAGGAGGACCTCGCGGCTCTGGTAGAAGGTGATGCCGTTCTTTTTCAGCTTCGTGTGACCGTCCAGGGCCTGGATCAGATCCTCGAAGACCTCGGGCGACTCGGCGAAGCCGTAACGCAGGATCACGCGGTAAAACTCCTCGCAATGCTGCTCGACCGTGTGGCGAGTTTCATCTTGGACATAGGGGGAGTCCTCGAAGCGGACGGTGAGCAGAATGACCTGTTTGTGCAGCGCTTTGTTGTGCTTCAAATGATGCAGCAGGGCGAGCGGCAGGCCATCGGCGCTGGCGGACATGAAGACCGCAGCGCCCGGCACGCGGATGATGCGGTCTTTTTGGATCTCATCGATCAGGAACTGCACGGGCAGGCGACCGCGCTGCATGGCCTGGAAGAGGATGGCGCGGCCATCGGTCCAGGTTTTCATGATCGTCCAGATGAGTAGACCGATGACCAGCGGGAACCAGGCACCAGCCATGAATTTGAGCAGGCTGCCGGAGACGTAGCCGATTTCAGGGATGAGGAAGATAACGACCGGAATACCAGCTTTCCAAAGCGGCCACTGCCACACCTCGCGGGCGACGAGGAAGAACAGCAGGCTGGTGAAGGTCATGTCCAGCGCCACGGACAGACCGTAGGCGGCGGCAAGATTCGTGGAGGACTCGAAATGAAAGACCAGGGCCAGACAGCAGACCATGAGGAGGTAGTTCACCTGCGGCATGTAGATCTGGCCGCGCACATCGGGGTTCGTGTGGATGATTTTCAAACGCGGCAAGTAGCCGAGCTGCACCGCCTGCTGGGTGAGCGAGTAAACGCCTGTGATCATGGCCTGGGAGGCAATGATCGTCGCCGCCGTGGCTAGCAGGATGACTGGTATCAGCGCCACCTGGGGCACGAGGCTGAAGAAGTGGTGGTAGCCCGGCTGGAGCGCGGCATTCACGTCAGAAAGCACCAGGGCTCCCTGGCCGAGGTAGTTCAGCATCAGCGCAGGCAGCACGATGAAATACCAGCTCCGCACCAGCGGCGGACGGCCAAAGTGGCCGATGTCGGCATACATCGCCTCACAACCGGTAACCGCGAGAAGCACGAGACCCATCAAGACAAAGCTCTCATGCCCATGATGCAGGAGGAAATCGATCCCGTGATGCGGCAGCAGGGCGGAAACCACGCCGGGATAGCGGCTGATATTCAGCAGCCCCAGCACAGCCAGAGTGATGAACCAAACGACCATGATCGGCCCGAAAGCCTTGCCGATGCGGGCGGTGCCGTGACGCTGGACGAGGAAGAGGCTAAGAATGATGACCGCCGAAATGGGCACGACGTAGTGTGCCAGATCCGTGCCGAGCTTCGCATCCAGCAGCGCCAGACCTTCCACCGCCGAGAGCACCGAGATGGCCGGCGTGATCATGCCGTCGCCATAGAGCAGGCAGGCGCCAAAGATGCCGATGAGCACGATCGCGCCCGTCGTCTGCGGTTTGAAGCTGCGCTTCGCCGAGCGGAAAAGCGTGAGCAGGGCAAACATCCCGCCCTCGCCCTGATTCGTCGCACGGGTGATGAAGCCCAGATACTTGAAGCAGACCATGACGATCAGCGACCAGAACATCAGCGACAGCGGTCCGAGCACACCGAGCGGATCTCCTGGCGTGGGTTTGGCGTGATGCAGGCATTCCTTGAGCGCATAAAGCGGACTGGTGCCGATGTCTCCAAAGACCACTCCCAGCGCCACGAGGGCGAGGGACCAACTGTTTGAGTTTTTATGTTCGGACATGGGGAGTCTCCGGAGTGAAACCCGGAGCCCTGCTGAGTTCAGGGACTGCGCCGTTTAGCCGGGACACCTCCCTTTGCAAGCAGCAGTCTGGCCACTCCTCAGAGAAACGGGCGGCATTTGAACAGGCAAATAACCGAGTTTGCCAAACCCCCGCGCAGGTCGCATTCATGCCGATATGACTATCGAAGAGATCACCACGCGCATCTGCGCCTTCCGCGATGCGCGGGACTGGCAGCAGTTTCACAATCCCAAGGACATGGCCGTCGCCATCGCTGCCGAGGCTGGGGAACTCATGCAGCATTTCGTCTGGAAACAGCCCGATCAGATCCCCCAGGTCGTGCAGGACAAACGCGCCGAACTCACCGACGAGATCGCCGATGTCGCCATCCTGCTCTTCGAGCTGGCGCATAATCTCGACATTCCCCTCGCCGAGGCCATGCAGGCCAAACTCGACCGCAACGAAAAGCGTTATCCCGCCGACAAGGCACGCGGCAACAACCTGAAGTATAATGAACTCGGAGTCTGAACCCACCACCTCCGAGTCCGCCGCCCCCGTCCACAAGCGCCGCCAGCGCTACAGCGGCAAAAACCCGCGCCGCTTTGAAGACAAATACAAGGAGCTGAACGCCGAGCGCTACCCCGACGAAGTCGCCAAAGTCCGCGCCGCTGGCAAAACACCCGCCGGTCAGCACGTGCCCATCATGGTCGATGAAGTCCTCGACTGCCTCTATCCGCAGCCCGGCGACCGCGCCGTCGATTGCACCCTCGGCTACGGCGGCCACAGCCGCGCCCTTTGGGAGACCCTCCAGCCCGGCGGTCACCTCCTCAGTCTCGATGCCGACCCCATCGAGATCGTCCGCACCGAGGCACGCCTCCGTTCCATCGGTCTGCCGGAGGAAAGCTTCACCACCCGCCGAACGAACTTCGCCGGGCTCGTCCGCGCACTCGCTGATCAAGGCTGGCACGACGGAGCCGACGTCATCTTCGCCGACCTCGGTCTCTCCTCCATGCAGATCGACAACCCCGCGCGCGGCTTCACCTTCAAGCAGGACGGCCCGCTCGACATGCGCATGAACCCCGAACGCGGTGTCTCCGCAGCGCAATTGCTCGTCAGCATCCCCGAGTCGAAACTCGCCACTTTGCTCCAGGAAAACGCCGACGAATTCTACGCCGCCGTCATCGCCACCAAGCTCAAAAGCACCCTGCCGCGCAGCACAAAGTCCCTCGCCGATGCCGTCAAAGCCGCCCTCCCTCCGCGCACCAGCGCCGATGATGCCGACAGCACCGTGCGCCGCGTCTTCCAGGCCATCCGCATC
>JBIKIA010000246.1:0-7105 GCA_044361885.1 Prosthecobacter sp.
TGAGTTGGAGCTTTTCCGCGTGAAGGACTATGCGATGGATCAGCCGCTCTTCCTTCGTCTCGTGGGCCTCGGAAATTTGACCCTCGTTACCAGCGATGCCAGCACGCCCACCGTGGCTCTCCGCGCCATCGCCAATGTCGAAGACGTGCGCGAAAAACTGCGCACCGCCGTCCAAGCCGAGCGCGACCGCAAACGCGTCCGCGAGATGGATGTGGACAGCCATGATGAAGGCGTCACGCTGGCCTGAGTTTCAAAACAAAACTCCCTGAGTCCAAGCGGACTCAGGGAGTCTGAATTCAGTCAATGGGTAGTGGGGGAGCCTCACTCTGGATTGCCGCCACCACCAGTCACCGGGCCAGGAAGGACGATGATGCTTCCGCGATTCACATGCACGGGATTCTGATTTCCGCCGATGCCGGTCTGACCTTCGCTGTCGATGGGGCGCACATGGTTTGCACTGGTGCGGCGCGAGGTCATGTTGTTGGCACCACCTCTGCTGCTTTCACCTTCTGCCGTCTGACGCAGGAGATCGAGGGGCACGAGGCCTGTGGCCTGGCCGACGCTCGGGCCGCTGCCATTCACGGGGCCGCCCATGGAGATGTCGCCTGGACTGCGGTCGCAACTGCGGGAACCATGAGAGCCCTCGGATTCATACTGGGTGAAGTGGCCCTGGCCATCGTTCTCGGTCACAACCACCGTGCCGTCAGTAGCAACACTCTTGGACTGGCTGCTGCCATCGTCGTTGGTTGTGATTGTTTCCGATCCGGTGAACTGGCCATTCTCGTCATAGGTGTCCGTGGTGCGGCTTGTACCATTGCTGTCGGAGTGTGTCCATTGGTTGGTGCGTCCAGTGACATTGCCACGAGAGTCCAGATACTCCGTTGTTGTGTGTATTCCGTCCTCCGTATCGGACGAGGCATAAGTCGTGCTGCCGTTGCTCCAGATGTGAGTACTGCTCGTGTGTGGCCCACTGGTCGCGAGATGCAGGCCAAAGGAAGACAAGGTGCCCGGCTCCGTGCGGGTGCCATGGCGGCCCCTGCTGGAAGAACCCCGGATGTCGGTCAGGCCGCTACTGCGATCGGACATGTGGTCTGGAGCCTTGGGTTCTCTCATGCCGGTGCCGTTATTGGCAAAGGGATCGGAAGGCCCAGCCGGTCTTTCGCTTCCCTGGCCGGAGAGACCTTCGGGCATCAGGTTCTGGAAACCCGAACTACGCAGCAAATCGAGTGCTGTGACGCCTTCGACGATCTCACGACCTTGGCGAAGGACTTCAGCATTGGGAAGGCTCAGACCAGGGACGACTTTGCGAATTTCGACCTGCGGTTTGGCTGGCAGGCTCGTGTGGGCAGGGCGGGAGGCAGGACTTTTGCCGGGAACCACCGCAGGTTTGGTATTGCGCGGGGCGGAAGGGCTGACCTGACGATCAGCGCCCAAGCCATCGCTGCGCGGCTGAGTGTATTGGGGCACTACTGGGCGGAGGTTGGGGAGCTTTGGCAGATAGCTCGACGGAGCCGGGCGTGCGCTGGGCTTGATCATCGGCACCGCCGGACGTGGGAGTTGGGTGCGCGGCATGGGGATGTTCGGTGCCTTGGCCAATGGGCGGAATGCCTGATTCGGCAGCGCGCCGGGTTTGATCACCGGCAGATTCGGACTGGCGGCGTTGATGGATTCAGCGCTGAGTGCCAGCGCGAGGAGGAGGGTAATTTTCGTTTTCATGGGGATGACTTGTCTGAGTTTTGTTGGGGGCGGAAAGCTCCGCGTCATCCCCTGTCTGGCGGGCAATTTGCTGGCGTTACAGAGGCAACGATTTTTTCACCCCATGATCAAGCGCTTGATCAGGCGGGTACTGGCGAGAGACGAAGAAAGCCCGGGCAGGAGACTGCCCGGGCTTGGTGAGGTGGGAGAATGTGGTGCGCTTTGATCAACGTGCGAAGATTTCAAAGGCGGAGGATCGAACCTCGGAGGCGGTGCCACCGGCGATGCTGATCCAGCCAAAGCCACGATTGGTCCCGTGAACAAACACGCCACGGATGGTGCCGGTGCGGTTCACGAAGCGACCTGTGCCGTCCAGCATTGGCACGGTGCAGGTTCCGCTGGATGCCGTACCTCTAAGCGTGTCGAGACGAAGATCGCTGACACGAGTGCCGATCACGAGGCTGGTGTTACTGCGGATGGTGATGTCCTGCGTCAACAGGCTGACATGCCCGCCATACATCACGAAGGTGCCGGCTGTGGAAGGCCCCGATGAACTGAGTCCGAAGCCGCTGGTGGTCTGGTAGTCGCTGCCATGCACTTCGTAGATGTCGTTGATGTCCAGACCGTTGTCCGTGGTGGTGGTCACGGCGGCGGCTTTTCTCCAGCGGAGCAAGCCGGTGACGTTTTCGTCGAGGTCATGGCCGAGGAAGTGGATCTCGCCGCACAGGCTGGCGCGATTCGTGGCGAGCGGGAGGTAGAGCTGGCATTTGTCCGAGGCATCCAGGATGCCGGTGGCTGTGGCGGTCGTGCCATCCGCCAGACTGGCGGCCACGGTGACGACGCCGTTGGCACCGACTTGCTGCGTGAAATAGCTGATGCCATTCGGCAGCCTAGTTCCAGGAGAGCGTGGAGTATCGAGGATCGCGGTGTGCAGTCCCTGAAGGTGAGTCGCCCGCAGGTAGGTGGCATCGTAGTGGGCGGCGGTAGCGCGCACGACGGAGCGACCACGGGCATTGAAGATCTCGCCGAGGATGTAGTTCGTGCCAGCTTCGTCTTTGTTGCGCCTGAGGGTGATGTTAAAACGTTCGCCCGCCGCTCCGGTGAACACGCCTGAGTAGGTCAGGCCATCGGCGAAGGTGCCGGTGAAGGCGTTGTCATTGACACCGCTCCTGAAGCGTCCGCTTAAGCTGCCGGTGCTGGTGAGGCTGAAGGTGATGCTGCCGCCAAGGTTGTCATTCAGCAATGCCGGCGTCACGATGCCGCTGAACTGAATGGCCGTGGAGATGGTGCTTTCAAGACGCACCACACAGAGGCTGGGGTAGGAATCCACGACATCGAACAGGCCGCCTGCGATGATCTTGCCATCGGGCTGCGAGCACAGCGCGGGAACACCTGCTGCCATGCCGGAAGGCACGAGGAATATGTCCTTGCGACCAGTGGAAGTGAGGCGTGCGATGCCTCTGGCCCATTCACCCGCGACGGAGCCGAAATTGCCGGAGATGACAATACGACCATCTCTCTGGAGCAAGATATTCTGCACACCACCATCGACCACGGCAAGCTCGGGCAGGCTGGCAGGGAAGCCGTTTGCATCCACACTCATCAGGTAAGGCCGTGACGACTGCATGTAGGCTGTGAAGTTACCGCCGAGCAACACCTTGCCATCGGGAAGCTCCATCATGGCTCGGACGCTGCCATTCGCGCCAGATGCCGTGAGAAACTGCGTGAAGATCAGCGCGCCATCCGCTGTCATTTTGGCCACGCGCTCACGGCGGTATCCGTTGTAGAAGGTGAAGTCGCCGCCCACGAGCACGTTGCCATCGCGGAGGAGCTTGATGACTTGCACGGCTTGATTGAAGCCACGTCCAGCCGGGTTGAATGTGTTGTCCATCGAACCATCTGGGTGCATCCGAACCAAACCTGCGGTGCTGAGAACGCCAAAGCTGGTGAAACTGCCACCGACCATAAACTTGCCGGAGGGAAGTCGCAGGATGGTGTTGATAGAGCCGTCGGGAGCCCCCGCAGTCCGAGCAAACGTGGTGTCCAGGGAGCCATTGGCATTGAGTCGGGCGATGCGGTTGCAGACCGCACCATTGTAGCTGGTAAAGCTGCCGCCAATCATGATTTTCCCATCGCCAAGCACCACGATGGCACGCACGTCACCATTGGCTCCGATGCCGCTTCGATTGAATGCGGTGTCCACACTGCCGTTGGCATTCAGACGATAGAGGTGACTGGGTTTTGAGCTGTCAGGATGCTGTAGAGTGCCGCCGACCAGGATCTTGCCGTCGGCCTGGCGCTCGGTGGTGTAAACCATCTGTTCAGTGGTGTATGGCAGGCCATAAGCGGCGAGCCCCGATTTGAAAGAGCGGTCCACGCTGCCTGGCAAACCGGCACGACCGGTGAGCGGCAGACTGAGGGCCACGATGAGGGTGAGAAGGGACGATGTTTTGCTTTGGATGTTTGTTTTCATGGGTGAGGAACGGATTGCGTTCATCCCCTGTCTGGCAGCCAGCCCCGATGGCGTTACAGACGAACTTGAAAAAGTGAGTATGACATGCGTCCCCAACAGAATCTCCCCCGTCACTGAGGATGGAGGAGATGTGCGGACGCGCTTGATGAAACATTTTTCTTCGTCGTGACCGCACCAGACAAGCAGGCGCAATGGCAAACAAAAATCCCCACTGACCTTGTCGGCCAGTGGGGATTGTATTGACGTGAGCCTTGTTGGTTTGGATTTGTTCACTCACCAGGATTTCCTCTCAACACGGGGCCTTCACCTCCATGCGGGCCGGGATTACTGATGGTGTCAAAGAGGTCTTTTATGATGCGCTTGGCGCTGCCGCCGCTGCCGGGGGGGCCATCGGGATTGTTGTTGGGGTTGCCTGGGTTGACCTCAACCCCTCTGTTTGGACGGGTCATAAAGTTGGTGCCACCGCTATTGCGCTCACCATTGGCAAACTGACGCAGAAGGTCGATCGGGAGGAGGCCGTTGACATTGACACGGGGAGCAGGCGGGCCGCTGCTGACGTTGTCATCAGGATGAGGCCCACGGCTTCTAGGGCGAGGGGTATAATATTCGGTGGTATGGCCGGTGACGCGACCGTTGCTATCACGAGTCTCGGTGATGGACTTGCCGCCAGGATACACGGTCTCCGTCCTCGACCAGGAGACGGCGCCTGAGCTGTCGCGGCGTGTCATGGTGATGGTATCGTTGCGGCCATCACTCCCGTGTGTCCTGGTCGTAGTGCCAGAGCCGTCGGCATGTTCAGTGACCTCCACATTCGTTGTTGTCGAGCCATCGCTGGTGGTGGTCGTCGTGCTGGCGGTGATGTCGCCATTTTCTTCCGTGGTGGATTCGACCGGAGTATGGGTTCCATCGCGCCCGGAGGCGGTCGAGACTTCGCTCTCCAGGACGCTGTCGCCCGTTCTGCTGAGGCCGGTGGAGCCGTCGGAATGGCGAGTCTTTGAGATACCAGCGCGAATGTCACGCGGCCTGCTGGTGCTGGGATTCAGTGGGTTATGCACCTCCGTATTGCCATCAGGACCCGAACCTCCGTTAAAGGGGGCAAATAGGCCTCCACCGCCACGGGTGCCGCTATTACCGGGCTGAAACATGTCATCAAACTCCCTGAAGGTGCCGAGCGAGTTGCGCATGGATTCGAGAGATTGCAGGCCGTTGGCGATCTCATGGCTCGCAGCCAGTGCCGGGGCCAGATTCGGATTCATGCCACTGACGGCACTGGGGACATTGCTGCGGATTCCAGCAGGCGCATGGCGGTTCAGAGCACCAGGCTTGGCGACGCCGGAGTTCCGTGTGGCTGGCTTGTTCGTGATGACAGCCGGGTTGGTCACCTTTTGGGAAGGCACGGCACGCGGCGGCGGTGGAGTCTGGCGGGGCTGATATTGCGGAGCATTCGTGACAAAGGGCATCACGCTGCGGGCGATGCCGATGATTTGACCGACATTCGCGGAGGGTGAAACGCGGTTGCTAGGAACGGACGGTGCCGAGCGCACGGGAGGTGCCTGACGCACAATCGGTGCCGAGCGCACGACAGGCGCTTTGATGGTGGGCTTCACGCCGTTGAAGTTCGGCTTGTCGGCAAAAGCTGGGGCGCTGAGTGCCAGGGCGAGGAGGAGGGTGAGTTTCGTTTTCATGGGATGACTTGTTTGATTTTGTTGGGTGCGGAAAGCTCCGCGTCATCCCCTGTCTGGCAGTGCGCCAGACGACGTTACACGACTCGTAAAAAAAAAGTTTTTCTCAGGCGGAAAAAGCCATCCGCAGCGCATCCAGCTCGCCCTGGATCGCCTCCTCCGTCGGGTTCACCAGAGTGTCGGCCACTGTCTCCCGAAGCACTTCAGCGAAGCGTTTGCGGAGGCGATGCAGCGTCACGCGCAGTGCTTCAGGCGTTTGCCGGAGTTGCTGAGCGGCGTCCTCGTGGCTGATCGTTGGTTCGCTGGAGAGCGGGGCCAGCAACGGGCGCAGTACGGCGAATGAATCTGCTTTCCCTGCTGCTGACTGCTCCTTTGCCAGGCGCTGCATGGCGGACTCCAGCAGCACGAGAGCACAGCTTTTTTCAAAGTAGCGCTCGGGAGTATCATTGTCACTTCCCGCAGCCTCGAAGCCATCTTCCTCCGCCATCATTTCCAGCGAGAGCAGTTCATGCCCGCTACCGCGCTTCTCCGCCTGACCCTTCCGCCATTCCCCGCGCTGCCAGCGCTGGAGAGCACCGAGGAGGAAGCTGCGCATCCGCCCGCTGTCCTCCTGCGCTTTGGTAAACAAATCCTCTTCCAGCAGTGAGACAAAGAAGCCCTGCGCTGCATCCTGCGCCTCCGCGACAGCCAGCCCTCGCCGCCTCAGAAAGCCGTAGATCGGACGCCAGTAGAGGGTGCAGAGTTCTTCCAGCGCCGCACGCCTGCGGCTGGGGTCCGCCGCACTGCGAGCCCCAGCGACGAGGCTCCAGCGGGTGACGGGGAAGGGGGCATTGCTCTCAGAGTTCATGGCGGGAAAGGATAACCACAGCCTGATGATGAACAATCTCCGTCTCATCTGCCAGACTTCCTTTCTTGTCAGGTAAAGCCCGAAACGGTAGCTTTGCGGGCGAACTCCATTTTTAATTCTATGACTGGACTCCTCCTCGGCTTGCTTGTGCCCGTGCTCATCGTGAGCGGCCTCATTTATCTGGCGGTCCGTCGCGGACTGCAAATGCGTGAACTTTGCGACCACGGCATCGATGCCACGGGACAGATCTTCAGCAAGCGCAGCATCAGCGGCGCAAAGTCCAGCTCCCGCCGATGGAAGCTCGGCTATCGCTACACCGACAGCTCCGGTGCCACGCACGAGCACACCTCCGTCGTCAGCATCGAGCAGTATCAAAAGCATGATGAAGGAGGCCCCATCGAGGTGGTC
>JBIKIA010000247.1:0-7098 GCA_044361885.1 Prosthecobacter sp.
GGTCTTCGAGATGCGGCAGAAGCACCGCACGCGCAGTGATCTGCTGCTGCTCTTCGCCACTTACTGGAATCTCGTCCCTGATCCGGCGAGCGCGCATCCTGATCTGAAGCAGCAAGTCATGGGTCATGCCTGCGAGTGGGAAACCTCCATGGTCCTTCGCCTCGCTCCCCATCTGGTGAAAGGCCACACGACGGTGGGCAACGTGCCCTTTGGCAATCCCTTCGAGCCCGCCTCACGCGGCTGGATCATGACCGACCGCAGCGATCCCGGCCATGTCGGTGATCCCACCACCGCTAGCGCGGAGAAAGGGGAGGCCTTGTTCCAAACCTTCACAACCGGCACGGTGGCGATGCTGTGCCGAGTGATCGCATGGGATGGGAAGGGGTGGGAGGGCTGATTTATGACACGCTCCTCATCTTGGAAATGGTGGATCACCGGCCTGCTTCTGCTGGCGACGACGATCAATTACATGGACCGCGTGACGCTGGCGAATGCGTCGGTGCGGGTAACGCAGGAGTTTGGGCTGTCCGAGCAGCAGTATGGGAACCTCGAACTTGCTTTTGGCTGGGCTTTTGCGGCGGGGTCGCTGGTGTTTGGGTTCATGGCGGACCGGTTCCGTGTTTACTGGCTTTATCCGTGCGTGCTCGCGGCCTGGTCGGTGATGGGTATGATCTCGGGCTGGACGGAGAGCTACACGCAACTCCTCGTCTGCCGCACGGCGCTCGGCTTTTTCGAGGCAGGACACTGGCCCTGCGCCCTGAAGACGACCTTTGCCCTGCTGAGTGAAAAGGATCGCACGATGGGGAACAGCGTGCTGCAAAGTGGGGCCAGCATCGGGGCGATCATCACACCTCAGGTGATGAAGCTGCTCATGACCGAGCAACTCGGCTCGTGGCGATCAGCGTTTGTTGTTGTTGGAGCTTTTGGTCTGCTGTGGGTCGTGGTGTGGCTCTGGATGATGCGCGGCAGCGGGCTAGACGAGGCGCAGAAGGAGGCTGCAAACTCGCCGAAGCGCAGTCTAGATTTCTCCAACTTGCTCACCAACATCTGCCATCACTTCCTCTCTCTCGTCATCTTGTTTGCATGCTCTCACGCAGTCGCTCTCATGATGTATGCGCTGTTTCAACGCATGGCCTCAAGGGATTGGTCGCCACAATTGGTGGTTATTGGCTTGCACCTTTTCCTGAATATCACCTTCATTCTCTTGGCGTGGGGGAGCTTCATTGTTGCCAGGAAAAGACTCGTTAAGCAGCAACACCAGTGCATATTCGTTGTGTTGATAACTATAGTCGCGTTCATGGTAGCACCATATCTTGGAGTGGGATGGTGGCTTTTTGGCAGTTTTCTAATTATAGCTACGCTATCACCGGATCTCTTCGTTATCATATGCAGTCGCAACTTCTGGGCACTCGCGCTGCTCATCACGGGCACACAGACGGTCTGGCACATCTACCGCGTGTGGATGATGAAGTTCCTGCAAACCGGCCGCGGCTACACCGAAGCGGCGGCGCTGGATTTCCAGTCCGCTTACTACATCTCCACTGATGTCGGCTGCTTCCTCGCGGGTCTCATTTCCCTCTGGCTGGTGCGGAAAAAGAGCCTCACAGCCCATGATTCCCGCCGCTGGGTGTATGCCGGAGCCTGCTTGCTAACTTCACTGAGCATTCTGATCCCATCGCTGGAGAAGGGCTGGCCGCTGCTCGGAGTGCTGCTCATCATCGGCGCTGGAGCGCTGGCACTGTTCCCATGCTACTACAGTTTTGTGCAGGAGGTTTCTGCCCATCATGTCGGGCGCATCACCGGCCTGCTGAGCATGTGGGTTTGGGCCGTAACATCCCCTTTGCATAAGCTCTTCGGCTGGATCGCCGACACCACACACTCGTATGATCAAGGTCTCGTCATCGCCGGCCTCGCCCCGTGGCTCGGTGTTGCGGCGATGAAGTGGCTTTGGGTGAAGCGCTCGGAAGAATCCACCTCTCCCGCTGCGTAATGGTGGGGCGATGCTTACCTTCTCCGACCACAGCCAAGGTTCATCACGCCTCCAACGGCGTGATTTCCTACGCATTGGAGGGTTGGGGCTCGGTGGGCTCGGGCTGAGTGAGATGATGGCTCTGAAGGCGCTCGGGGCTTCGCAAAAGCGGTTGCTGAAGGACAAGTCGGTCATCTTCCTTTTCATGCATGGCGGGCCGTCGCAGTTCGAGACCTTTGATCCGAAGATGGACGCGCCTTCGGAGATCCGCAGTGTGACGGGCGAGATCAAAACGAAACTGCCCGGCATCACCTTTGGCAGCACGATGGAGCGTCTGGCAGGGCTCGCGGACAAGTTCAGCATCGTCCGCAGCTTTGTGACCGGAGATTCGGTGCACGACATCAAGACCATCGTCGGCAAAGACACGCTTCAGGCGAATCTCGGATCGCTCTACTCGCGCATCGCCGGGCCTTTGCGCAAAAGCAGTGCGATGCCGACCAACGTAGCGCTTTTCCCGCAGGCGATTTCACAGGCTGCGAAACCCGTGATCAAGCAGTTCGGCGACTTCACCTCCAGCGGCGAACTGGGGGCCAGCTTCAAGCCCTTCGTGCCTGGAGCAGGTGGTGGTGCGCAGGCAGACATGACGCTGAGTTTGCCGCAGTCGCGTCTTGATGACCGCCACACGCTGCTCACCTCTCTGGATCACTGGAAGCGCCAGATGGACAGCAACGAGGTCATTGGCAGCATGTCCGAGTTTCAATCGCTGGCCTTCGATGTGCTTCGGCGTGGTGTGTCGGATGCCTTTGATCTCACGAAGGAAGATCCACGCCTCATCGCCCGCTACGACACGTCCAAGCTGCTGCCGAAAGACCGCATCAGCACCGAATGGAACAACCGCGAGCATTATGCCGACAATGCCGCCACACTCGGCAAGCTGCTGCTCATGGCGCGTCGTCTCTGCGAGCGAGGCTGCGGCTTTGTGACCGTGACCACCAGCTTCGTGTGGGACATGCACGCCGACAATAATAACGCGCCCTGCAGCACTGGCATGGACTATGTCGGGCGGCCTTTTGATCATGCCGTATCCGCTTTGATCGAGGACATCGAAGCGCGAGGGCTGAGTGAGAAAATCATGCTCGTCTGCTGTGGTGAGATGGGGCGCAGTCCAAAGTTGAATGCCAGAGGTGGTCGCGATCACTGGGGCGGTCTCGCGCCGCTGATGATCTATGGCGGTGGCCTGAAAATGGGCCAAGTCATCGGCCAATCCGCACGCAATGGCGGCGAGCCCTCCTCACGCCCGATCACCATCCCCGATCTCGTTTCCACCATCATGCACACGCTGGTCGATGTCGGCGAAGCGCGTGTCACGGATGGCCTGCCTCCGAGTCTCCTGAACGTGCTCACGCGTGGTGAACCTATCGAGGGGCTTGTCTGATTTCATTGTCTCATGCGAACCCACCTCCTGCTCACCACTTCGTTCCTTCTCTCGGCCACCTGCCTGATTGCGGAGGATAAGCCGAAGCCCACGACACTGACCTTTTACGTCGGCGGCGTGGAGTGTCCGAGCTGCGTGTATTCGGTGAACTATTCGATCAGCCAGCTCAAAAGTGTGAGCGGTGTCAGCGCGGGGCAGTTCATCGAAAACTACGCCAATGTGACCTTTGATCCCAAGGTCGTGAGCATTCATCAGATCGCCCAGGCCGTGAAGGATGCTGCGCCGCTTCATGGCGTGCCCTATCAGCCAACGATGAAGCTTTTCATCGCTGACTACGCCAAGGCGCAGAACTCCAGGAAGGTGGATGCGCTGTTTGCGCAATGGAAGACCTGGGTGGAGGTCGAGACTGTGGACAGGGCAGCAGGCGAGTTCATTCTTCACTTCCAGCCGCTCAAGTTGGACGAAAAGAAAACCGGCCCCCAGGGCTTCAAGCACGAACATCTGATGCAAGCGCTTCAAAACCCCGCACCTCAAGGTTTGGGGCTGAAAGTTCGGCTCGCTGAAGAAAAGATCGAAGGCTGATCAATAGCTCAGCCAAGGCCCGAGCCACTTCTCGGCCTCTTCAATCGTCTGGCCTTTGCGCTTCGCGTAATCTTCGACCTGGTCTTTGGCCAGGACGCTGATGCCGAAGTAATGCACGTCAGGATGACTGAAGTAGAGGCCGCTGACGGCGCTGCCGGGATGCATGGCCATGCTTTCGGTGAGATCGACGCCAGTCTTTGCTGATGCATCGAGCAGATCAAAGAGGATGGGCTTCTCCGTGTGGTCGGGTTGTGACGGATAACCCGGCGCAGGGCGGATGCCGCGATAGCGTTCTTTGACGAGGTCTTCGTTGGTGAAGTCCTCGGGCTTCTCATAACCCCAGGCGACGCGGGCTTGCTTGTGCAGGTATTCGGCAAAGGCTTCGGCAAAACGGTCCGCGAGAGCTTTGACGATGATGGCGCTGAATGGATCGTGCGCCTTCTCGAACTCATGCGCGAAGTCATCCGCACCGTGAATGCCGACAGCGAATCCGCCGATGTAGTCGGCACGTCCGCTGTCTTTCGGCGCGATGTAGTCGCTGAGCGCGTAGTTCGGCGTGTCCTTCTTGATGACCTGCTGACGCAGGGTGTGGAAGACGGCCTTCACGCTGCTGCGCGTGTCGTCGGCATAGACTTCGATGTCGTCGCCGATGCTGTTGGCCGGGAAGAATCCGAAGACGCCACGCGGGTTGAAGCGTTTTTCGGCGGTGATGCGGTCGAGCAAGTCGTTGGCGTTTTTAAAAAGCTTCACGGCTTCTTCTTCAGCCTTCGCTTTCATCTCGGCATCTTCGTGGGATGACGAGAAGCGTCCTTCCGCTGTGATCCAGCGGCCACGCAGTTCCCATGAATGGAAGAAGGGCGACCAGTCGATGAACGGGCGCAGTATGGCGACCATGTCGGTGCCTTCGTGAACCTTCGTGCCGATGAAATTCGGTTTTGCGATCTCCTGCGTGCTCCAGTCGCACTTGAAGGCCTTTTCGCGTGATTCGGCGATGCTGAGAAGCTGACGTTCCTTCTTCTTGCCGTATTCTTCACGGAGTCGCACATGACGTGCTTCGTTTTCGGCGATGTATGCGTCGCGGTTTTCGTCGCTGATCAATGAAGTCGTCACTGGCACGCTGCGGGAGGCATCGAGCACATGCACGATCGGACCGGAGTAATGCGGCGCTATCTTGATGGCCGTATGCGCCGGGCTGGTGGTGGCTCCGCCGATCAAAAGCGGAATCTTCATGCCACGGCGTTCCATTTCGGACGCAACGTGTGCCATTTCATCCAGCGACGGCGTGATCAGGCCGCTGAGGCCAATGACGTCCGCACCTTTCTCGATGGCGGCGGCCAGAATCTTATCGCACGGCACCATGACGCCGAGATCGGTGACTTCGAAGCCATTGCAGGCCAACACGACGCCGACGATGTTCTTGCCGATGTCATGCACGTCGCCTTTGACCGTGGCCATGATGATCTTGCCCGCGCTGCGTTGCGCAGGATTGGCGAGCTTTTCCTCCTCCATAAACGGCTGCAAATACGCAACGCTCTGTTTCATCACGCGGGCGCTTTTAACGACCTGTGGCAGGAACATTTTGCCAGCGCCGAACAGGTCGCCGACGACGCCCATGCCGTCCATGAGCGGGCCTTCGATCACTAGGAGAGGCTTGCCGAGCTTGTCGAGCGCCTCCTGCGTATCGACAGCGATGAAATCGGTGATGCCCTTGAGCAGCGCGTGTTCGAGACGCTTCTCGACCGGCGCATCACGCCACTGAAGATCGGCTTCGATCTTCTTGCCGCCGCCCTGGCCTTTGAACTGCTCGGCGTAATCGACCAGGATTTCCGTGGCATCGGGACGGCGGTTCAGCAGCACGTCCTCGACCTTGTGAAGCAGTTCCTTCGGGATCTCCTCATACACTTCGAGCATCCCCGCATTCACGATGCCCATGTCCATGCCCGCTTGGATCGCGTGATACAAAAAGGCGCTGTGCATGGCCTCACGCACGAGGTTGTTGCCACGGAAGCTGAAGCTGATGTTGCTCACGCCACCGCTGACCTTCGCGCCGGGGAGGTGATGTTTGATCCAGCGTGTGGCGTTGATGAAGTCGAGCGCGTAGTTGTTGTGCTCCTCCATCCCGGTGGCGACGGTGAGGATGTTCGGGTCAAAGATGATGTCTTCCGGCGGGAAGCCCACTTCATCGACGAGGATGCGATAGGCGCGTTCGCAGATGCGGATCTTCTCGTCGTATGTTGCCGCCTGGCCGTTTTCATCGAAGGCCATGACGACCGTGGCCGCGCCGTAGCGCTTGATGGCACGCGCACGTTCCTTGAAGGCTTCTTCGCCTTCCTTGAGTGAAATCGAATTCGCGATGCCTTTACCCTGCAGCATCTTCAGGCCCGCCTCGATGATCTCCCACTTCGAGGAATCGACCATGAACGGCACCTTCGCGACTTCCGGCTCGGTTTGCAGCAGGTTGAGGAACTTCGTCATCGTCGGCACGCCGTCGATGAGGCCCTCGTCCATGCAGATGTCGATGACGTTCGCACCGTTCTCGACCTGCTGACGCGCAATGGCCACGGCTTGCTCGAATTGGCCTTCTTTGATCAGCTTCGCGAACTTCGGCGAACCCGCCACGTTCGTGCGCTCGCCGATCATGAGGTAATTCGCCTCCTTCGTGTGATTGTAGGGCTGCGAGCCGCTCAAACGCATGACTGGCTCCGGCGTCGGCACATGCCGTGGCTCCAGACCTTCCACTGCTTTGGCGATAGCGGCGATGTGCTCCGGCGTGTTGCCGCAGCAGCCGCCCATGATGTTGACGAAGCCTGATTTCGCGAAGTCGGTGGCGAAGTTCGCCATGTCCGGCGGCAGCAAATCGAAGCCTGTGGGTGCGAGCGGGTTCGGCATGCCCGCGTTCGGGTAGGCCGAGACAAAACAATCTGCCTTCGTTGCCAGTTCTTCGAGGAACGGGCGCATCTTGTCCGGTCCGAGCGAGCAGTTCAGACCGATGGAAAGCGGCTTCACATGCCGCATTGCATTGAGGTAAGCCTCCGTGATTTGCCCCGAGATCATCGTCTCGCCACCAGGACCAACCGCTGCGGAAATTTGGATCGGCAACTCGACGCCATCG
>JBIKIA010000513.1:0-3862 GCA_044361885.1 Prosthecobacter sp.
CCTTCACAAACGTCACCAAGAACGCCTCTATCGGGGCGAAGTTCAGCCAGACGAGCCACATCGTCACCGCCAGCGCTCCACCAGCCGGAAGCATCACGCCTTCGGGGACGATCAATGTCTTCAATGGCAAGGATCAAAGCTTCACCGTCACCCCGCCAGCGGGCTTCAAGGCTGGGGTCAGGGTGAATGGCGTCTTCAAGGCCCAGAAGCCCGGTGGTGGAGTGCTGACGTATCTGCTGAAAAATGTCCGGCGGAACACCACCGTGGAAGCGGTCTTTGCCCCCATCGGCACCCAGTTTGCAGGCACCCTCGGCATCGCCCCGGTTGGGCTCGGGGACAGCATCAATGTCGCCAACAAATCCCCGGCTCTCTTCAATCTGCTGACCAACGGCACCCTGGGTGTGGCCGGGGTGTATTACCACAATTCCAGTGCCCAAAACTGGGGACCGGCTTCCCCAGGTGCCGATGAGGATAATTGGACCGCCAACGTGCCCATGGTGCCGGGTGACAATGAAATCTGGTTTGCCGCCGTGGGCACGGGTGGCGAGGTCGCTTGGTATCCCACCGTCGTCACCTACTATCCGGCCTCCGACTTCACCACGCCGCTGAGTCCCTATGTCGGAACCACGCCGCTCTCGACCCTCACGGTAGGCTCGCCGACGACGGTGACCTGGAAGCTGGGCCTCCTCAACCCACCGGGGGCCACGGTAACCTTGTTCCGTGTGGAAAATGATGACTCCCTCACCCAGGTCGCCACAATGACGGACAACGGCACCCTGCCGGATGAAATCCAGGGCGACGGCATCTTCACGGCGAACACCAGTATCACGGCCGCTGCGTCTGGCTATCTCTACTACCGCGCCAGAGTGCAAAAGCCCGGCCCAGTGACCTACTACTCTGAAACGAAGGAAGTCTGGGCTCCAGAACCACTCACCGATGCAGAGGTCAACACGGCGGGCGAGATCGCCGACGGCGCGGCAGAGGACTACGGAACTCGGATCACAGAGGGTGATACCCCGCAGGAGGCGGCGCAGTTTGTGGCGGATAAGTTGAAGCTGGACCCGAACATCGGAACCGTGGGCACCACGGAAGAAGGAAGCGTCTGGTGGGTCACCGTGGACGGCATCCTGGGCTTCCATCATCCGCTGAACCCAAATTCCAGGGCTGGCGGTGGAGCGCCCGCAGGTGTCGCAGATCGTGGTGCCCCACCCGAACCACCTGTGCCGGACCAGGCTTTCCAAGCTGTGCAAAATCCATTCTATCTGCCTGCGGATCTGGCCACTCTCTTCGCCCCCGAACTGACCGAGGTCTCCGTGGGTCCGAATGGAACGACAACCTTCGCTGCACCGCCGCCCTCGCTGGCCTCAGATGGCAAGAACCGCATGCGCAGCGACCGCGCGGTCATCATCAGTCCGTACATCGCAAACTTGGATGATCCAGGAAACAGCTTCGGGAACGGCGATGACTACTTCAAACCCTGGCCGACCATTCAAGCTCACAGGACCTGCGGTCTTTATGCTGACAAAGAGTTCATCAACAACTCCACCCGAGGCGTCACCCTGGCCGCCTTCAAAAACCTTTCCTCCTTCGGCTACATCCACTTCTGCACCCATGGCGACAATGTTTACAACGGGCTGCTCTCCAACTGGCAGGATGTCTGGGGGCCGAATGACTTCCTCAAGGGCAACCTCTCCGTCGTAGCCATGTACTCCGGCCTTCATCTCGCTGTGGTGGACGGCAAGTATGTGAAGGGCGTTTACGAAGACGACATCAACAACAAGCGCATCGCCATCGGCGGCGGCGGTGCGGTGGCACTGCTTCCATCCTTCTTCAGTCATTATCTGGGCGGGCTGCCCAACAGCCTCGTCATGGTCGCCATGTGCCGAAGCGGCTACAACGGCTCCATGATGAACGTCTTCAAGGCCAAAGGCGCCGGCACCGTGGTTGGCTACACAGACTATGTGAGCTGCTCCTATGCACAAAACACCCTCCAGGAGATCATCGACCGCATGTATGAGGATAAAACCTCTCTCGAGGCCATGCAGTCCGCCGTCAGCAAATACGGTGCGAATGATGCTGACACTGATCCCGCCGCCCTCGTGTACACTGGTGCCACCGACCTGCGCTTCCCGCTCTCCAACCTCACCAACGCCGGCTTCGAAGATGGCATCATTGATCCATGGCAGCGCACTGGGGATGGCCGCGTTATCACTGGCCTGGGCATCGAACGGCCGAAGGAAGGCAAGTTCATGGGCATCGTCTCCACCGGCCTGGGTTACACCACTACCTCCGGCAGCATCCAGCAGCGTCTCTGCGTGCCGGACTATGGTGGCACCCTCAGCTTCCGCTGGAGCATGTATTCCGAGGAGTGGCTGGAGTATGTGGGCAGCCAATATCAGGATGCCTTTTCCGTGAGAGTGGCCGTGGTTGACCCGGTCTCTGGTGCTGTGGGCGCTTTCACAAACTTATTTAACAAGACCATCGACGGCCTGGCTGGGCAGGTCATCCCTGCTGACGTCAAATTTGACAAGGGTGGAGTGTACAAGACCACCTGGCGCATCGACACACTGAACCTGAACGCCTACGCGGGAAAGACCATCGTGCTTGAGTTCAACTGCACGGACGTGGGGGACAGCATCTATGACACCGCCGTCCTTCTGGACGACATCAAGTTCATCGAAATCCCCACACCATGAAGCACCTGCTGCACCGGATCGCCGCCTTGCTCACCTCCGCAGGAATCCTTTCCTGCGGAGCGGCGGCGGCTGACTGGCAGGATCTCCCCCTGCCAGGCGTGGGCACTTTGCGCTTGAAGCATTCTCATCGCATCACCGCAGCGGACACATCAAAAGCCACGGTCACGGCTCAGACCCTCATCGACTGGACGCGTGCCAATGAGTGGGACAGGCTTCGTGTCATCGTCGATGAGAACCACCCTCTCGTCATCAAATTCAAAGGCGGCGACCTCCTCGTCCTCACTCCTGAGGATGCCTCGCTGCCCATCATCTGGCTGTCGTTGGGAAGCGGTTCCCGCGCGCTCCTCGAAAACCGCTCCACAGGAAAGCTGAGCATCTTTGCTCCACCGCCCGGCAAGCGGCTGGATCTTAGCTGGCTGGGACTTTAAGCCTCTCGAACCGCCACAAACCGATAACCGCCAAACAACGTCGCCCGAGACTGCCAATGCCACGCGGCATCCAGCCCGAGGCTCTCCGCCAGCTCTTTACCACGGAACCCCGCCCGGATGCTCACCTGCATGTCATAGCGTGTGATGGGGTGCAACTCCGCCAGCCAAGAAAGGCAGCGCCCCATCACAGCATGCCTCCCGCGCCGCTCCGGCTCCGCAGCCAGGATGAGGCGCGTCTTTGCCGAGATCCGGCTGCCGAGCACACGGAGCTGATCCTCTTTGAAGTGATGCAGGATCAGATTGGCCACCAGCACCTCACTCTCCGGCAGTGAGTGATGGAAAAAATCGCCCTGGGTCCATGCCGCAACCTTCGGCCAGCGTGCAGGACGCTGCGCGAGATCAAAAGCATGAAGCGCACTGGCTTCACAAATCCCGCTCTCCACGAAGCGCATCGACAGCGCACCATCCCCTGCCCCGATCTCCGTGATATGCCAGCCGTGCTGATATAGCCGCCGCAGCGTGCGCACCATCCAGCGATGGTTTCCCATCACGGCATTCACCAGCAGCAGATCCTCCCGACTGGCGATCGCATCTGGGTGATCATCCGGGTAGGTTTCCAAAAGCTCGGGTTCGACGACTCGCGTGCGCATATCCGTCCACTGCCGCACTGATGGATAAGGCGCAAGCACTGGCCGTGAGGTCATTCACAGGAGGTGGCTTTCTCCCACACCTTCGCCG
>JBIKIA010000606.1:0-3223 GCA_044361885.1 Prosthecobacter sp.
ACTGTAGGGGATCGTCAGCATCGCAAAGTAAGGTCCGGTGCGGCGTGAGAGGGGGCCTTTGAATAGACACTCACGCATGAAGAAATCGCGTAGCCACGACTGGATCATGCCCGTGCGTGTGCCGAGCCACATGCCGCGTGCGGCACGCTGAATCGCGGCATTCGAGGCGCGATGTCGGCAGCGGTCGTAGGCTTCGAGCAGGGGCAACGCAGGCTGTGCGCGCTGCTCGATGGCGAGCAGCACTTCCGCCAGAAACTCGGCATCTGCCCAGCCAGTGTTCATTCCCTGTCCACCGATGGGGCTCATGAGATGGGCGGCATCGCCACACAGGATGACGCGCCCGTCATGATATTGCTCCGCCTGCATCCAGCGCGGCGAGAAGGGGCTTTGGTTCAATTGATCTTCGACGGCGAGATTGAGGCTCGAGCGCTTGCGAACGAGTTCGCTGATGATGCCGTGCTTCGAGTCGGTGACAGGTTGCTTCGTCTGCACGATCCAGCGGCGTTTGCCATCGGGCAGTGGGAAGGCTTCCACGGCTCCATCGGCCGTGAACCAGAGATGGGCTTCGTCTTTCATGTCGGTGCGGTCGATGAAGTCCCCCATGAGGAAATGGCAGCCGTAGTTCGCACCACTGCTGCGCATCTTGATCAGTTCACGCACGCGGCTTTTGTTGCCATCGCAGCCGATGAGCCAGCGGGCGGTGCTGGTGAATCCATCGCCCTGCATGGTCACGGTCTCGGCATCTTGATCGATCTGCGTGATCTCGATACCACGATGCAGCGTCACGTTTGGCATAGTGGCGAGCTTTGCCTCCAGGAGGCTGAGCGTCTGCTGCTGCGGCAGCGAAAGGATGTAGCGATGCGCGCCGGGAATCTCGCGGAAGGAGACGCAGCCAAGTCTGCTGCTTTGCCCATGCACATAGCAGTCGCGAATGGGCACACCACGGCGGACGAACTCGTCTTCGAGTCCTAGCTGGGAAAGAATCTCCAGCGATGGAGGTGTGATGCCGATAGCCTGCGAGTTCGGCAGCGGTTCAGTGCGTTTGTCCACGATTAGCACACGCAGTCCCTTTTGTCCGAGCAATCCCGCGAGCAGCAAACCCACTGGTCCCGCGCCGACGATGGCGATGTCGTGATCCGTAGGTTTCATGGTGGGAGATTTGATGGAGCGCACTTTCGCCGGAAACCAATACGGCACCCGCTGACGATAACGCTCAAAAGCTGCGCCATACCACTGGCGATAGCGCTTCTCCTTTATCATTGGCGCGAGCACGCAGTAGGCGCTCCACAGCACGGCGATGACTAGGTGATCAGGCGTCCAGACGGGTCCAGTCCACAGGATGAGGGTGAAGGAGGCGTAGATCGGCTGACGGCTGTGACGAAACATGCCGGTGCGCGTGAATGGCCGATACACAGGCCGCTCGCCGCGCCACACGGAGCGCCAGCCGAGCGTGCCCATCTGGATGTCGATGCCTGCGTCAGTCATGGACTTTGCCAGCATGATCCATGAGATACCGTAAAGCACACTGAAGATGATTTTGATTCCGCCGGTTGGCATCCACCACACGGTATCCGTGGAAGACCAAAGCAGAAAGGTCATGAGCAACTGCATTGATGCGAAGCCGGCAAAGATCGTGGTGGAAAGCACGGAGCCAAGCCCCAGTGGTGCTAGGCGCGACATGAAGCGGCGACCACGATCCGAAAGCAGCAGCGTGTGACCAATGGCGAACTGCAGGATGAGCAGCACATCCATCGCCAGCGCCGCGCCACCATGCAGATGCAGCAGGCTGCCATGCAAGCCATTGTAGAGACTCCAGCACATCACAGACACCGACGCGACGAACAGCGTCAGACTCACGATGCCATACACCAGCGCCGTGTAGCGCTGAGGCGTCGTATAAAGTCTGGCGGTGCTGTCCATCAGGCGTGCGCGGCTTTGCTGGTCTCAGACACTTTCATGGCCGTACTGCCGATTCGCTCCATGACGGCTGTTTCTACCGTGAGTCCTGGACCAAAGGCCATGGCGCAGAGAGTGGCGCGTTCGGTCTCTGCCGAGTCGAGCATCTCTTTGAGCACGAAGAGAATGGTGGCGCTGCTCATGTTGCCATAGTCGCGCAAGATGGTGCGGGCGGCTTCGAGTGCGTCGGGTTTCAAATGCAGGCTCTCCTGCACTTTATCGAGGATGGCACGACCTCCTGGATGCACGGCCCATTCATCAATCTCATCGACGTTGGTGTCATGCCGCTTCAGCACGCCGTTGAGAAGCTGGCGGATGTTCCCGCCGATGATGTCCGGCACGTAGCTGGAGAGGACGATATTAAAACCCTCATTGCCGATTTCCCAAGCCATGTCAGCCTCGCTGGACGGAACGACCGCGGACTCGAAGCCATCGAGGCGATAGGCAGGCTTGCCTTCGACAGGCTCGCGAGCGCTGACGATGGCCGCGCTGGCGCCATCGGCGAACAAAGAGTTGGCCAGGATGCTGTCAGGCTGGTCATTGATCTGCATGTGCAGCGTGCAGAGTTCCAGACAGATCACGAGCACCACCGCGTCGGCATTTGCCTCACAAAACTGCGCGGCCATGCGCAGCGCGGGGAAGGCAGCGTAGCAACCCATGAACCCGAGCGTGTAGCGCTCTACATTCGAGCGCAGGCCCAGTTCCTTGATGATGTGGAAGTCAGGGCCAGGGTTCGCGAAGCCTGTACAGGAGGTGTAGATGATGTGGGTGATGTCTTCTTTCTCGAAGCCAGTCGCGTTCGTGATGGTGCGGCGCGCGAGCTCGACGGCCAGCTCATGGGCGCAGTGAGTATAGACGCGATTTCTCTCCGCCGTGCCCGGTGGGATGAGCGTGCCATCGGCGTCGCTGCGATAAAGCGTGGCCTCCGTGCCGGTGACGAAATCACCCGTGACGCTGTGACGAGTCTCGATGCCGCTGCGGTTGTAGATGGCGTGGATGAGGCGCTTCGTCTTTGGGTCCTTGGCCCAGTCTTTGAGACGGTCACGCGTGTAGCTCTGCGCGTAGGTGTAGGCGGGCGTGCCGGTGGAGATGTGATGAATGTAGGCAGACATGTGAGTCAAAGGGTCAAGATTGGGTCAAGGTAACCGAGGCGTGAACCTTCACGCCATCGCCTACGCGGATGAATAGCAGCACCGTGGGCACGCTAATGCCGCTGGCTTTCATGGAGACTGGGAAGTCGAGATCGAAGGTGGCTTTGCCGCCAGCG
>JBIKIA010000248.1:0-7072 GCA_044361885.1 Prosthecobacter sp.
ATGCCATCCTTGGCCCATTCCAAATCCATCGGCGCGTGCTGGCCGCGCTTGGCCGAGTAGTGATCTTCGACGATGCAGGCCCAGCGGGCGAGTTCGAGCACTTCGTCATCGGTGAGTGCGAGCTTGGCGCGATCCGCCGGTGCCACGGGGATGTTTTTCACCATCTTCCCACCACCGGAATCATAGACGAGTTTGAATTCCTTGCTGCCCACCGTCTTTTGCAACACCGGTCGATGCCCGGTCTTCAGCGTGGGTTTGAAAACAAGAAATTCATCTGGCGTGACGGAGCCCTGCACCACGTTTTCGCCAAGGCCATAGGCGGCACTGATCATCACGGCATCGCGGAAGCCCGTTTCTGTATCAATGGTGAACATGACGCCGGAACACGCGAGATCGGAGCGCACCATGCGCTGCACGCCGATGCTGAGCGCGACCTTGAAATGATCGAAGCCCTTGTCCACGCGGTAGCTGATGGCGCGGTCGGTGAAGAGCGAGGCAAAGCAGCGCTTGCACGTCTCCAGCAGAGCAGCGGTGCCGTGGACATTCAGATAGGTCTCCTGCTGTCCGGCAAAGCTCGCATCGGGCAGGTCTTCGGCGGTGGCGGAGGAACGCACCGCGACATCCAATGGCGCGGTGCTGCTGCCTTGCAGATCGCGATACGCCGTGGTGATCAGTTCCTGCAAATCGGCAGGCAGCGTGGCATTGAGAATGGTCTGACGCACCGACTGGCCGCGCGTGCTGAGGTTCGCCATGTCCCGCGTGTCGAGATCCGCGAGCGTGGCGCGGATGCTCTCGTCGATGCCGGCCTCGCGAATGAAATGCCGGTAAGCATCCGCCGTGATGGCGAATCCATCAGGCACCTTCACGCCCTTGGCGGTGAGTTCGCGCACCATCTCGCCGAGCGAGGCATTCTTGCCACCAACCAGCGGGACATCGTCGATGGTGATGTCGGCGAACCATTTGATGAAGGGTGAGGTTGGGGATGTTTTCATGAGGTGTTCGGTTTCTGGTAGAGACTGGTTCACTTAACGACGCGCTCAGTGACTGGCGGCAAGCCATCGCGAAAGCGCACGATGCTATCGAGGGTCACGCGGGCGATTTCCGTGAGCGCTTCATGCGTGAGAAAGGCCTGATGCGCGGTGATGAGCACGTTTGGGAAGGTCGTGAGTCGGGCCAGATCATCGTCTTGAAGCACCTCACCGGAGAGATCTTCAAAGAAGATGCCCTCCTCTTCTTCATACACATCCAGCGCCACACCACCGAGATGGCCGGACTTGAGCGCCTCGATCACCGCTGCGGTTTCCACCAGCTTGCCACGACTGGTGTTCACAAGATAGGCTCCCGGCTTCATCAGCGCGATGGTCGCCACATTGAGCAGATAATGCGTCTCCGGCGTGAGCGGCAGATGCAGGCTGACCACATCGCTCTCCGTCAGCAGTGATTCCACGCTCCTGTAGCTGATCCCGTGCTCCGCCGCCCATTCGAGCATCGGATGCGGATCATGCGCGATGACGTGGCAGCCAAAGCCTCGATAAATTTGAGCTGTGACTCGTCCGATTTTGCCGGTGCCGATGATGCCCACCGTCTTTCCATGCAGATCAAAACCCACCAGCCCGCTGAGCGAATAGTTTTGTTCACGCACTCGATTGTAGGCGCGGTGAATCTTCCGATTTAATGCCAGCAGCAGCGCCACGGAGTGCTCCGCGACCGCGTGAGGTGAATAGGCTGGCACGCGCACCACCAAAAGGCCCAGCTCCGCCGCAGCCGCACGATCCACATTGTTAAAGCCCGCACTTCGCAACGCCACCAGCTTCACACCGGCCCCGGCCAGCTTGGTCAGGCAATCACGACTCAGGCAGTCATTGACGAACACGCACACCGCTGTCGCACCTTCGGCGGAGTTGGCCGTATCTGCCGTGAGCCGAAACTCATGATGCCGCAGCACCACGCCCGCGCCCTCCACCGCACGGCCGAAATACTCACGGTCGTAAGGTTTGGAATCATAGACAGCAATCGTGTAGTCGGGCATGGATGGCTTTCATGAGGTGTTTGGAAAGCAAGGTGTTGGGTCCACGGCTGCGATGCCATGGGGTATAGACCCCGCTTGCTGAAACCAAACTACTTCACGATCCCAACTAACGATTGCCAATGATGATGCGGATCATGCGCTCTTCAGTCCGGCTGACCACGGCATTATTGCTGCAGGAAGGCCGATGATCTGATTTCAGCGAGCGGCCTTGGCTTCATCTTTACGACCGGCGGCGTAGGCATCGAAGACGCGTTTGATCTCATCGCGCACGCGGCGGAAGACGGTCATGATTTCTTCCTCGGTGCCTGTAGCATGGGCGGGATCATCGAAGCCCCAGTGGTGGCGGTTGAGCTGGCCAGGAAACATCGGGCAGGCCTGATCGGCATTGCCGCAGACGGTGATCACTGTCTCGACGTTCTGATTCAGAAATTCGTCCATATGCTTGCTGGTATGGGTGCTGATGTCGATGCCGATCTCGGCCATGGCTTTGATGCCGAGCGGGTGGACATAACCGGCGGGCTTCGAGCCGGCGCTGACAACGTTGTATTGATCTCCCAATGCCTGACGAAGGATGCCTTCAGCGAGATGGGAACGGCAGGAGTTGCCGGTGCAGAGGATGAGAATGGTAGGTTTGCTCATGGATCGAAAATGGAAGACGAGTAGTTCAGCAACAGCCGCTGGGACCGCAGCAGGGATTACTGACTTTGGCGGACTTGCCCGTCATGAGGCCCCAACCACCGAGAATGATGCGGCGGATGGGCTCGCCGGTTTCGGGATGCTGCGTGAGGGGCAGATCATTCATGCTCTGCTGGATCTCGTAGTGCTTCACTTCAGCGCCTTCGCTGGCAGGGATGGTTTCGTAGAGGTAGGTCATGCGGTGGCAGGGGTGAGAAGATGAGAGGCGGCCAGATGGGCGAGGGCATCCGGGCCAGTGGGTTCTTCCGGCTGCCACGGCAGCCAGGCGGTGCGAGTGGCCTGCTTTTCGACGACTTCGCGGATGTAGCGATGCTCGGAATGCTCGCGGCGTTGCAGCAGTGGATCGCAGGAGCCGCTGTGGAGCAGGCTTTGATTGATGACCCAGGCAAAGGGCTCGATGCGGGCGCGACGCAGATCTTCCTGAAGCGCGGCGGCCTCATGCACGGGCGTGGCCTCGGGCAGGGTGACAAGCAGCATGTGGGTGTAGGCGGGATCACGCAGACGTTCGAGCAGCTTCAGCACTTCCTCGGGCTGCGTGCTGCGGGCCTGACGCTCGAGCTCACGCTGATAAGCCTCGCTGGCATCAAGCAAGAGCAACGTGTGGCCGGTGGGCGCGGTATCGAGCACGACGAAGCGGGTCGTCCCCTGCCCCACTTCACGGGCAAAGGCACGGAACACGGCGATCTCCTCGGTGCATGGCGAGCGCAGGTCTTCTTCGAGCAAGGCGCGGCCTGCTTCATCCATGGTGGCACCTTGCTTGAGCATGACTTCGCCCTGATAAGCAGCGGTCTCAGCAGCGGGGTCGATCTTGCTGAGTGTCAGGCCTTCGACTTGTCCGGCCAAAGTCTGCGCGACATGCGCGGCGGGATCGGTGGTGCTGAGGTGCACGGCATGGCCACGACGTGCGAGCATGACCGCGATGGCCGCGGCGACGGTGGTCTTGCCCACGCCACCTTTGCCCATGGTCATGATGACGCCATGACCTAATTTTTCGATGTCGGCGACGAGGTCTTCGAGGCTCTCCATCACGGGTGGAGTCCACTCTGAAGCCGAGTTTGAAACCGACGCATCAGGGGTGTCATCACCGCTGAGCAGCACGCGCAGTCCGCCGATGCCGAGGATGTTGATGGGCCGCAGTGGCACGATGAAGCTGGGCAGGCTGTCGATGAAAGCAGAAGCGGTCGTCATCGCTGACAGACCTCTTTGTTGCATGGCCTGTGCGGTGACATCGTTGGGGCACTTCGTTTCAAAGGTGCCGTTGATGACGAGTCGTTGGTTGCCGACACCGAGTGCGCGCAATTCCTTCGACGTGCGCTCCGCTTCGCGAAGTGCGGAGAGCTGAGGGCGGCTCACGAGCACGAGTGTCGTGGCGAAAGCATCGGCCAGGGTATTGACCGTGGCTTCATAGACGGCGCGCTGCTTTTCCAATCCAGCAAGCGGTCCGAGGCAGGAAGTTCCGCTGGTGTTGTTGTCGAGGAACTGATCCCAGGCCTTGGCCAAACTCATCAATCGCAACGTGTGGCCGGTGGGCGCGGTATCGAAGATGACGTGATCGTAATCTTTTGCAGCATCAGGATTGCCGATGAAGCCGGAGAACTCATCGAACGCGGCAATCTCCACGGTGCAGGAGCCGGATAGCTGCTCCTCCATGCTGCGAAGTGCCGCCTCAGGCAGCAGGCCACGCATGGGCCCGATGAGTTTTTCGCGATACGCAGCAGCGGCATCGACGGGGTTGATGTTCAGCGCATCGAGACCAGGAGCTCCAGCAATGGTCGTGGGATGATTGCTGAGTTTTGTCTCCAGCACTTCATCGAGATTCGAGGCTGGGTCCGTGCTCACGAGCATCACGCGTTTGCCCGCTTCCACGAGCTTCAAAGCTGTGGCGCAGGAGAGGGAGGTCTTTCCTACTCCGCCTTTGCCGGTGAAGAAAAGAAAGCGCGTCGAGCTGGTGGCATCAGGCTGGTAGAGGGGCAGTTTCACTGGGCTGCCTCCTCTTTGCCAAGGGCCACGCGGAACCAATGCGGACGTTCGTCCTTGGTCGGGTAGCGGCCTTTGAGATGCACCTCGCCATCCCAGAAGATGAGCGGCAGCACCTCAACACCTTCTTTGTCGAGCAGAGCTTTCACCGCTGGATTTTGCACAAAGGCCATGGGCTGCTGGCCGAGATTGTAGCGCTCGATCTTGATGTCGTGCGTGCCGAGCTGCGAGAGCATCGCGGCGAAGTTCACGAGGTCAGGATCAATATCGGGGCCGCAGATGCCGGTGGAGCAGCACATGGGTGGGTCATAGACTTGGATGGTTTTCATAAAGGGGTGTGGGTTGGCTTAGCAGGACCGGCAGCAGCCACTTTCGCGTGTGCCGATGCATAGAGGAATGGCGATCAGTGCGCCGATCATGGGGGCCACGAGATAGATCCAAAGGTGGGTGAGATTTCCAGACACCAGTGCCGGAGCCAGCGAGCGAGCCGGATTCATGGAAGCTCCGCAGATGGGCCCGGCAAACATGGCCTCCAGCGCGATGACGCCGCCGATGGCAATCCCTGCTGTGATGCCTTTCTCCTTTGCACCTGTGGAGACGCTTAAAATGGTAAGCATCAGCACGGCGGTGAGCACGATCTCCAGCACGAAGCTCTGCATCGGAGGTCCAGCGGGCAGGGTGGCCCCCAGCGTCGTGGCTTCAGGAAACAAAAAGTGCAGCAGCACACTGGCAGCTAGAGCTCCGACAATCTGCGCTCCAATATAACCGGGCACTTCCCGCCAAGCGAAACGCCCGGCGGCAGCGAAGGCGGTGGTGACGGCAGGATTCAAATGCGCACCGCTGACATCACCAAAGGTGTGGATCATCGCCAGCACGACGAGACCAAAGACGATCGCGATGCCAGCGTGACCGGTGACACCACCAGCCACTTGATTGATCACAATGGCCCCCGTGCCCGCGAAGACGAGCGTGAAGGTGCCGATGCATTCTGCGAGGAGCTTTTTCATCATGGATCAGGGTTTGCAGGCAAGTTTCTCAGGGCCGGGGCAGCAGGTCTTCTCACGACGCTGCACGCGTTGCTGCGCCTTGGTCGCGTCTTTGATCAACTGCGGATCACTGGCGGGTGTGGAGTCGAAATGGTGGAAGAGCGCAGAGAGCACCTCGCGGAATTCGGACTTCACGCGGTAAAAGAGCCACTTGCCCCGGCGCTCGCAGTCCAGCAGACCCGCCTTCTGGATGACACGAAGCTGGCTGGAGAGCGTGGACTGCGGGAGCTTCAGGGTCTCCGCCAGCTCGCAGACGCACAACGGTTGGTCGAAGACGAGATGAATGATCCGCCAGCGGGTGCTGTCGGCGAGTGCCTGGACGAATTGGATGGCAGCTTGCATCGACAATACTCGTAACGAGTTTTGTCGATGCGTCAATGCATGACTTTGAATCATGGCCCGGTGCCTGCTGAGAAATAAGCGAGAGTTTCCTTTGGAGGCTCCGTTGGTTTCAGGCGTATCTACACTTATGCTTCACCGAGTATTCTCTTCAAGTCTTCGGATGGCCGCCCTGATATGGGTGGCGGGTTTCGGCATCGGTCAGGCTGAACTTTCCAGCACGCCACTGAAGGAACTCCTCGCCGTGCAGTCGGACGTGCAGTCGCTTTTTGCCAAAGTCCGGCCTGCCGTGGTCGCTGTGCGCATTAGCGATGGCACGGCCAGCGGAGTCATCATCAATGCCGAGGGCCTGATCCTCACCGCAGCGCATGTGGCGGAGAAACCTGGGCGTGAAGTGCGGGTGGTGCTCGATGACGGCAAGACGGTGAAAGGCACCACGCTCGGTCTGGATAAAACCACCGACGCCGCGCTTATCCAACTCCAGGACAAAGAGCGTAGCTGGCCGCATGTGAAGTTGAGCCGCGAAGTGGTGAAAGCGCTGCCGGGCACCTGGTGCTTTGCGCTCGGGCATCCGGGTGGCTTTGACGAAGAGCGCGGTGTCGTGCTGCGCGTCGGGAAAATCATCCGCCAGACGGCCAACTCACTGCAAACTGACTGCGTGCTCATGGGCGGCGACTCCGGAGGGCCGCTCTTCAATCTCAAAGGCGAGGTAATCGGCATCCACAGTCAGATTTGGGAGGAGCGGGATCACAACATGCACGTCTCCATGGCACCCTTTTTACGTTCGTGGGATGAGATGAAAAGCAGCCTCGTCATCCGCGTCTGGGGCACAGGCAGTGGTGGGTATCTGGGTGCGGCCATTGATGTGAATGCCGCTGGCAAAGTGGAGGTGCTGGAGGTGCTCGAAGGTTCACCGGCACAGAAGGCGGGTTTGATTGCCGGGGATGTCGTCGAGGCGCTGGAGACGCAGCCCGTGAGTTCGGCA
>JBIKIA010000249.1:0-7066 GCA_044361885.1 Prosthecobacter sp.
CAGCGAGCCATTGTTGCCAGACTTGGGGGTTCGACTCGCACATCTTGGTGTTCTTGGTCTCCGCATTGGGACTGCGAGTGCCGTCCGGTTGCAGCGCGAAAAAGTCGGGATGGGTCTTTGAATATTTCTCCCACCAATCGCCAAAACCATGGCCGCCTTCGAGTTCCATGGAGTCGAGCTGCAAGCGCTGAAACCGCGCCCACAGTTCTTCCGGTCCCTCGGTGTTGTCGCCGAGCGAGAGCTTCGTGAACAAGCCAGCCCGTGCCCTAATCTGCGGATGATACCGCACCTCGCAGGGCGCGATGGCGATGCGCTCCTTTTTGATGACATCCTCCTCACCGGGCCAAAGCCAGCGCACGCCGAGCTGATTCTGGAGGAAGGTAAAGACCGCGTTCGCCGTGCCATACTCCTGCTGCACACCGGTCGCGGTGGAAAGCCGCTTCTTGATCACCATGTGCGCCGGGTCCCAGCGGTCGCGTCCGGCGATGACAAGGTGCTTTTCATTCGCCACGATGAGCGTCTCCTCGGCATGTTTGAAATCGAAGTCGGTTTTCGGGAACAGCGACTTCACCACCGGCTGGACGCCGATCCAGATGGCACGCTCTGGGATCGGATTCGGCTCGCCATCCATGACTGCGGGCTTTTGTCCGCTGATTTTTTCGATGTATCCCGCCAACGTCACCGCCGCATCGCGCGTGCGTGGAGGAGCGTCTTTGAACACGATGATGGGTGCCGGAGCGGTGCCAGCATCAGCGAGGACCAGATCAGCAGCGCTGGTAGAGACGGCTAGACTGGCAAGACCGGCCAGAATGAGATGGGTGAAGATCGTTTTCATGAATCGCGCGACGTGTTTCTATTTGTTTGGCAGCGTCCCCAGCCACTCGACGAGCACCTTCGGCCATTGGGAGCCGGGGAAGTTGTGTTTCACTCGTGTGGGGATGAGGTTGCCGACGCCGTGACCGCCTTCTTCGTGGAGATCGAGGCGGGCGGGGACGCCGAGCTTTTTCAGGTCGGCGATGATGTTGGTGGCGATCTCGACGGGCTTGTCGGTGGTGGCGTGGACGAGAAAAACGGGCGGTGAGTTCGACTTGAAGACAAACGGGTTCTCCGGCTTGCGCCAATGCCAGGTGCCGAGGCCGACGGCGAAGTCAGGACGACTGCTGAGGCGGTCGATGGGATCGGTGGCCTGCGGATCGCCGAGATCGAAGTTCGCGGCGAGATTCATCGCGAGGTTCGCGCCAGCGGAATAGCCAGCGACGCCGACTTTCGCCGGATCGATGCCCCATTCGGCCGCGCGATGGCTCACAAAGCGCATGGCACGTTTTGCATCGAGCAAGGTAAGCGCCTGGATGCCTTCGTTCGGCAGGAGGTGTGGTGGCCGCGTGCGGTATTTGAGGCCGATGACGGCGATGCCCATGGGATTAAAAACCTGCGCGGCATACACGACGTGAGTTTTCCACGCGTGCCCGCCATAGCCGCCACCGGCACACACGACGAGGGCCATGCCGTTGCGATTTTCCTTCGGCGGCAGATACGGCGTGATCGTGGGCACCGAGACGCTCTGGATGGTCTGGTTGGCCTTGATGACCTCCGGCGCGGCGTTTTCCAGGAACTGCGGTGGTTTGCCCTGCCAAAGCGGGATCGGCTCGGGTGTGCCGGGGCCGAGTTGCTGGATCAACTCGCGCTCGCTGGGTGTGAGCTCGGCGAAAGCGCAGGTGGCAAGGAGGAGGTTTAGCAGGAGCAATTTCACTTCACGACCTCCACATCAATCATCATCGCATTCATCTTGGGCGCGTCGTGGATGTAGAGCAGCCTGCCGGGGCTGATCTCGCGGATGCTGGTGTAGTTGAAGCCGACTTTTTCGCTGATGACGTGATGGCTCGGCCAAGTTTGGCCTCCATCAAGGCTGAACATCAAACAGCTGGCGGGGCGGCCGAAGGCGCAGGCGAGTGCGCCGTTGCTCATGAGGACGAGGTCGGGGAGGACTTTGCCGACTTCGAGTTCCATGGGCTGTGTCCAGGTTTTGCCTGAGTCGCGAGAGAACATCTGCTTCATGCGGCTGTTGCGGTCGCCGCGAATGACGGCGGTCTGCTCGGTGGCGCTGAGGCGGCACACGGCGGGTTCACCACCAGGGCCGATGGTGCTGAAGTAGGTCCAGCTTTTGCCCTCATCCGTGCTGCGCATGAGATGCGACCAGCGCTCGGTGTTGTTGCGGCCATCGGGCAATTTCACGCTCTTGCGGCTCCACACGACCATCGTCGCGCCGCCTTCGGCATCGCTCCAAATGTGGCGCTCGCACACGACGACATCGCCACGCTTCTCGGGCATGTATTGCGGTGGCAGCGTGAGGCGGCTGTCAATCATGGTGAACTTTGTGGCCGCGGCATCGAGATGTACTGTTTTGCCAGTCAGTGAGCCATCCGGCTGCGACCACGTCCAGCGTGAGGCACCGAGGATACTCCCATCGGGCCGGCGCAGCATGGGCAGCGGCGTGGTGTCGAGCTTGTCGAGTCCAGGGATGGGCGACCACGTTTTGCCAGCGTCGGTGGATTTGAGCAGGCCGTACGGCTCGTAGAGCGCATCGGGGCCTTGGGCCACGCTCATCAGCAGGAGACCTTTGCCCATGTCATAAAGATAAGGCCGCGTTTGCTTCACGTCTTCGCGTGGGATCAGCCACGGCTCGCTTAAGGTGAGCTTGATCGGGTCTTTGGCAGGCGCGGTGGTCGATTTGCGCACGCCGAGTTTCACGCTGGACCACAGGGCATCGCCCGTGGCGGTCTTCGCGCTCGATCCGAACTGGATGAACGGCTCTGGCGAGTCGGCTTTCTTCCAGAAGGCATTTTGGCCGACGATCTTCTGCACGCCATCGACCCACATCTCCATGTCCGTGCCGCGAATGACAAGGCGGAAGGTGTGGAAGCGGTTCGTCGTGTCCATCGGGACGAATCGATCGGTGAAGCTCGTGGCTTGTGCGGGGAAGATCACGAGGCCGTCTTGATGCTTCCCATCACTGACCTGCACCATCACCGGCGCACCATCGCGCCAGGGCCAGAGCGAGGTCGCGGGCTTCTTCGGCTGTGAGCCGGTGATGGCACCGGCCTTCAAGGTTGCTTCGACAATGATCTCGTCATCGGGCGCGGCCCTCCAAGCGGCGCGGAAGTTCGCGAACTCCTTGCCATCGTCGATCAAACGCAGGCCATCGGCTTCGAGCTTCGCATTGGGTTTACCGACTGCGGTCCATGTCGAATCAGGCAACGCTTTGCCATCGTAATTCACGAGCCAGGTGATGTCCTCGGCATGAAGCGCTAGAGCGCCAAAAAGGAAGATGACTAACCGCATGATCTTGGGAATGAAGCTTCACTCACTTCTTCTTCGGTGCGGGAGTGCCTTTGGCTTTCTCCGCAGCGGCTTTGGCGCGCGCTTCGGCCTGCTTTTTCGCAAACTCCACGGCGGCGACTTCGAGTGCGGGCCAGGAGGCCTTCGCTTTGTCGAGTTCGGCTTCATTGAGGCCGAAAGCCTTCAACACACCGATGGCCATGAGCTTATTGCCTTCGCCATTCATGTGCACGCCGTCGCTGGTGAGCACTTTGACGGTTGGCTTGTTCTCCGCCTTGATGCGTTTTTCAAACATCGCATACAGATCGGCCATCGGGATGTTCTTCTCCTTCGCGAGCTGGCGGAGGAAGGCGTTGTAGGGCGCGAGCAGGCCGTTCTCTTTGCTGGCGAGGTTTTCCTGAATCACCGTCGCGGTCAGCATCACTGGCTTCACGCCAGCGGCAGTCGCCTGATCGATGATAGCGGTGATGTTTTTCTTGTAGGTGCCGCGTGAGGCTACCTTCTCATCATAAGTGCCGCTCTTCGCCATGGCCTCATCCAGCGGCACGCCGCGCGGGCCATGCCACACGTCGTTCACACCGCAGCTCAGCGTCATCCACTGCGGTTTTTTGCTCAGCACATCTTTGTCGAGCCGCGCCAGCATCTGATCGGATTTGTGGCCGCTGATCCCGGCAGGGATAGGCTCCGCATGAACGCCATTCGCCTCCAATCCGGCAATGACGAGGCGCACATAGCCGGCGGGATTGCCCCAACCACCCGCTGTGATTGAGTCACCGAGAAAAGCGATCTTCTCACCGCTCTTCACGGCAATTTCAGCGTGGATAAAAGCAGGTGTGATGATTGTAGCGGCGAGGACAGGGAGGAAACGGAGAGCGTGCATATTCATGGTGAGTGCAAGCAAACGAGCCGCCACCTTCAACCTTTCTGCCGTCGAGCACTCTCAAGAAACGGATTCTCGCTGCGTATTTGGCACATGCGAGTTCTTCACCTCCTCTCATCCCTGCTTGCGGTCACCGCCATCGCCGCTCCGCCTGGGGCCACTCCCTTGTCTCCACCGCAAGCGCCGAAATCCATCGCACCGCATGTGCCTGCGAATTGGAAGGTCGGCGTGGCTGTGGCCAAAGTGACTCCACAGAAGTTGCTCTTCATGGCTGGTTACGCTTCGCGCAAAACGCCCGCTGTTGGCAAAGTACAGGATCTCTTTGCAAAGGCTCTGGCGCTTGAGGATGAACAGGGCCACAAACTCGTGTTTGTGACGCTCGATCTCATCGGTGTGCCGCAAGCGATGCGACATGCCGTTGCTGAGCGGGCCGAGAAAGAGTTCAAACTGCCGCAGGCCAATCTGGTCATGAACGCCTCGCACACGCACAGCGGACCCTCATTGCGGAGCACGCAGCCCACGGAAAAAGATCTCGAAAATCCGCGCATCAAAGACTCCTGGGACTACACAGAGAAGCTGCAAAACGACATAGTCGGGATCATCGACAAGGCACTGGCCGACGTGCAGCCTGCGCGGCTGACCTGGAACAACGCGCGCTGTGGTTTTGCCATGAACCGCCGTCGTGACTACACGCTGCCGCCGGATCATCCGAACGCGAACAAGGCTCCGAATCCAAACGGTCCGGTCGATCATGAGGTGCCTGCGCTTCGAGTGGAAGCCCCGGACGGCACGCTGAAGGCCACGCTGTTTGGCTATGCCTGCCACAACACGAGCCTCGGCTTTTACAATTACTGCGGCGACTACGCGGGCTTCGCTCAGGAATATCTCCAGGAGCATCGTCCTGGCTTCACCGCATTGTTTTTGATGGGTTGCGGTGCTGATCAAAACCCCTATCCACGCCGCAGCGATGTGGTGCCTGGTGTCACCGATCTCGAACTCTCGATGCAGCATGGCCGCTCGCTTTCGAATGCAGTCGAGATGGCGCTCGTCGTCAATCCACGGCCTGTCACTGGGCCGATTCGAGCCGCTTATGAAGAGATCATCCTCGACTATGCAAAGCCTGGTCGCGAGCCACATCCCTATCCCGTTCAGGTCATCAAGATTGGCAAGGATCTCACCTTCATCACGCTCGGCAGCGAGGTCGTTGTCGATTACTCCCTCCGCTTCAAACGCGAGTTTGCCGGTGACGCGGGCGTGTGGGTGGCTGGCTATTCAAACGACTACACAGGCTACGTTCCCAGCCTCCGCGTTCTCAAGGAAGGAGGCTACGAGGCCGCCGCCGGATGGGCGGAGAGCGTGGAGGACCGCATCGCGAACAAAGTCCACGAGATGCACAAGAAGCTGGATTGATCACTGCGCCGGGCGTGGTCCGGGCGGTGGTCCCTTGCGACGCTTTTCAGGATCTTCCGGCGTCATGCCGATCACGATGTCCCAGGTTCCCACCAGGCCATCGTTGGCGGGTTTGAACTCGCGAATGGCCGAGAGTCTCTGAGCTTCGTCGCGGATGCTTTTCAGGATGCCATCCTTCTCATTCTGCGGCTCGCCCGCCAGATAAAGCTGTGTGGTGAGCATGCGTTTGCCGTTTTGCATCACGGCGATGTGATAATGCCGCGTGCGTCCGGTGTAGAGGCCGGGCTTAATGCTGCGGAAGCGATACTCGCCTTTCTCGTTGGTCGTTATCTTGCCAAACCCCTGGAACTGCGGATCACGTTCCTTGCCTTTCTGCGTGCCCCGGCTGTGGATGTAACAGCCGTTGTTGTCCGCCTGCCAAAGTTCGATCACCGCTTCAGAGATCGGCTTGCCATCGACATTGAGGAGACGTCCGCCGAGCTCAGTCACGATGCCGCCCGCAGGTGCTTTACCACCGACGATCTGAGTTAGATCGTTGTCCTGATCGAGAGGCAGATGGTCCGGGTAATACGGACCTTCCGTCGCACGAGGTGTCAGCGTGAGCGCCTCAGCATACACGCTGCTGGTGATGATGCCGCCAGTGGTGAAGAGCAGGCTTTGCAGCAGCTTGCGACGGCTTTGCGGGATGTGGAAAGGAGGAATGGTGGTCATGGCGGAAGAATCGTTGGATGACTTTCAAACTCCGATCTAGAGGAAAAGATGCATCGCAATTTCGAATCTCGCAGAGGATTGCATTTGTGTCGTGTTTGATCCCGGCAGGATGGAACGTATGCCTGCCATGCGCCTGCTGTCCTGCCTTCTTTTCACCATCGCTGTTTCATGCTCTGCCGCTGACACACCATTTTCTCTGACGCTGCAATCACGCTCACCTACTGGCAGGGCGACTTTGGTGAAGGAGCAATGGCTGCCGTCACGCACCGCCATCATCGTCTGTGACATGTGGGACCTCCATCATTGCAAAAACGCGGTGACTCGCGAAGGCGAGATGGCTCCGCGCTTCAATGAGGTGCTGGAAAAGGCGCGCAAGGACGGCGTGCACATCATCCATGCGCCGAGTTCGTGCATGAAGCCTTACGAAGGCACTCCGGCTCGCGAACGTGCGAAGACTGCGCCTGCCGCAGCACGGTTGCCGGACAAGATCGGCGATTGGTGCAAACAAATCCCCGCCGAGGAACAGTCGGTGTATCCGCTCGATCAATCCGATGGAGGTGAAGACGACGATCTAGCTGAACACGCTGCCTGGGCGAAGGAACTTGAGGCGAAGGGGCTCAATCCGAAGACGCCGTGGACGAAGCAGATCGACGTGCTGCGCATCGATCAAGCCAAGGACGCCATCAGCGACAGCGGCGTGGAGATTTGGAATCTCCTCGAATCGAAGAA
>JBIKIA010000018.1:0-22530 GCA_044361885.1 Prosthecobacter sp.
CGGCAAATAGGCCAGCACACGCGCCTGCCCTCGCTGGAACTGGGCACGGAGCCAAGCCGCAAAGAAGGCCGTTGCGACTCCGGCTACAGTTGCATCTACATGTCGAACATCTCCTGGCGCAGCGCCACGCAGCCCAGCGGCATCGAGATCAATCCGCGCCGCGCCTTTGACCGCCTCTTCGGTGCCAGCGGCAGTGAGGGCGAGCGTCTCCGCGCCCGCTCCGCCGCACGGCAGAGCGTGCTCGACTTCGTCGCCGACGACGCCAAGCGCCTCCAGCGCCAGGTCAGCGGCAGCGACCGCCGCAAGCTCGACGAGTATTTTGAAAGTGTCCGCGCCGTGGAAAAGCAAATCGACCAAATGGCCAGCCTGCCGCCCATCGAAGTGCCCGGCACCAGCCGTCCCGAGGCCGATCCCGCCGACACCGTGAAGCGCATCCGCCTCATGTATGACCTCATGGCATTGGCGTATCAAACCGATGCCACGCGCGTCATCACCTTCATGACGGCCAACGCGCAGACCAACCGCGTCTATGACCATCTCGGCATCACCTCCGGCCATCATCAGCTCACCCACAGCAACGGCCAGGACGCGGAAATTCAGAAAATCGACCGCTTCATGACCGAAGAGTTCGCCCGCTTTGTCGGTAAACTGCAAAGCATCCCCGAGGGCGAAGGCACGCTGCTCGACAACTGCCTCATCACCTTCGGCAGCGCCATGGGCGACGGGCGCAAACACGACCACGGCGACCTCCCTTGCGTCGTGGCCGGTCACGCCGGCGGTGCCCTCACCGGCGGCCGCTACCTGCGCATGAAGGACGAAACGCCCATGGCCAACCTCTTCGTCACCACCGCCCAACTCGCCGGAACCAAACTCGACCGCTTCGGCGACAGCACCGGTGCGCTCGCGCTCGGGTAAATCCATCTTTTGCACAACACAATCATGACCGAAAATCGAATGACCCATTGGCGCATCGTCTCCCTAGTCGCAGCGGCAACCTTCATAATCTCTGGCGGCGTTAAAACCCTATCGCAAGAGCAGCAACCAGCAAAGCCGCTACCCCGCGTGCTGTTAATCGGCGACTCGATTCGAGGCGGTTACGGAAAGGGCGTCCAGCAATTACTAGCTGGCAAAGCCGAGGTCAGCGTGAATGCCAAGAACGCTCAATACACAGGCTGGGGCTTGAAAAAGATCGACGAGTGGTTGGGCGATGGGAAGTGGGACGTCATCCATTTCAACTGGGGTCTCTGGGACATGTATGGCTGGGAGTATTTCAACGAAGACCGCTCGCCAGCAAAGTATGAAGAGCGACTTGAGCTGCTGGTGTCCCGCATGAAGAAGACAGGGGCCAAGTTGATTTGGGCCACGACAACACCTGCGTGTCCAGAGCCGGAGAAAGCGATGCGGGACCGGTTCAATAGGCAGGTTCGAATCACTCCATCTGTTGAAAAGGAGTATCAGGATGCTGCCCTGCGAGTGATGAAGAAGCATCAGGTCGCAGTGAACGATCTGTATGCTCTCATGCTGCCGGATTTGAAAAAGTTTCAGCTTGGGCCTGACAATGTCCATTTCAATGAAGCTGGTTGCGAGAAACTGGCTCAGCAGGTTGCCAAGGTCATCCTTCAGCAACTTGATTCGCGGCATACTCGGCCCAATCTCATCCACATCATGGCCGATGAACTCGGCTACTACGAACCCGCGTTCATGGGCGGCAAGAACCTCCAGACGCCGAATCTCGACCGCTTGGCGGCGGAGGGCATGGTTTTCAAAAACATGTTCGGCGGCTCCTCGGTCTGTGCGCCCACTCGCTGTTGCTTTCTCACCGGCAAGCACAGTGGTCACAGTTCCGTGCGGGCGAACGGCGGCGGCACGCCTCTCCGTGCGGATGAGACGACCATCGCGGCTATGCTGAAGCCGCTCGGCTATGCCACTGGCGGTTTTGGCAAATGGGGCTGCGGCGGACGCGGTTCCACCGGTGTGCCGGAAAAGCACGGCTTCGACATCTTCCTCGGCTACTACGATCAGGTCCACGCGCACACTTATTACCCGCCGTATCTCATTCAAAACAGCGCCGAGGTGCCGCTGGCGGGCAATGACGGCAAGGACCGCAACAACCCGGCGACCTATGCGCAATACGTCATCCACGACGCCGCGAAGAAGTTCATCCGCGAGAACGCGACGAAGCCCTTCTTCGCCTATCTGCCTTACAACCCGCCGCATGGAAGCTTTCACATACCCGACAGTGACCCTGCTTTGGCACTCTACAAGGACAAGGACTGGCCTGCCGATGCGCGTCGTTACGCTGCGATGGTGACGATGCTCGACCGCCAAGTCGGCGAAATCCTCGCGCTGCTCAAAGAACTCGGCATCGAGCAGAACACGCTCGTTTGCTTCAGCGGCGACAACGGCGGCGCGGACTACTTTGTCACCCCGCAACATCCGCGTGGCGTGCATTCCGCCAACAAACACCCCGAGACCGGCGTCGAGTATCGCGGCAACAAAGGCACGCTTTATGAAGGAGGCCTGCGTGTGCCCTTCGTGGCCCGCTGGCCTGGAAAAATCGCCCCCGGTAGCCACAGCGACCTCCTCGCCTACTTCCCCGACCTGCTGCCGACCTTTGCCGAAGCCGCCAAGGCCACCGTGCCGGAGAAAGTGGATGGCATTTCCATCCTGCCCACTCTCACCGGCCAAAACGCCGCGCAAAAAGTGCATGATTACCTTTATTGGGAAAACTACGGCTGGACCGCCATTCGCCAAGGCACCTGGCGTGCCGTGAAACCGGACAAAGCAAAGACCTGGGAACTCTACGATCTCGCCAGCGATCCCAGCGAGAGCAAAGACCTCGCCGCCGCGCAACCCGACATCCTCGCCAAGCTCACCGCCCTCGCCACCGCCGCCCATGAACCCGTGCGTGAAGGCACCTTCGCCAGCACCGACCTCCACGAACGCGACCGCCGTTCCAAATATGGCAAGCAGGATGACGACAGCTACATCGCCACCCCGATCGGCATCTCGAAGAAGCGAACGAACAAAAACAAGTGAACCCATGAAACGCATCCTCATCCTCCTCGCGCTTCTTTCGTCGTTCACAGCCGCGTCCCACGCAGCAGCGCCGCCAAACATCCTCCTCATCATGGTGGACGACATGGGCTACTCCGACCTCGGCAGCGGCCCCAGCCACAGCAACAAAGACCTCCCCGTCCTCCTGGTCGGAGGCCGGTTCAAGCACGGCCGGCACCTCACCATTGAGCCCGGCACCGTGCCGCTGAGCAATCTCTACCTCAGCGTGCCGCACCAGCTCGGCATGGACGACAAGTCCTTCGGCACCTCCACCGGGACGCTGAAGGGCCTGACGATTGTTCAACCAACCACCACCATGAATCGCCGCACCCTGCTCCTCCTCCCCTTACTCTCCACCGCATCCTTCCACGAAGCAGCACGGGCTCTTCAACACGCAACGAAACCATGAACGAAACCACACCACTGCCGGGCATCCGGCTTTTCGACCTCACCGGGCGCACCGCGCTCATCACCGGCGGTTCGAAGGGCCTCGGCCACGCGATGGCCGCCGGACTTGCTTCCGCTGGCGCTGATGTGATGCTGGTGAGCCGTCACCTCGACGAAGCGCAAGCCGCCGCCGCGAACATTGCGCGCGGTTTTGGCCGCAAGGCCATCGGCCACGCCGCCGATGTGACTTCCCCGGAGCAGGTGGACGCCATGCTCGCCGCCGCCGAACGCGAACTGGGCAAAGTGGACATCCTCATCAACAGCGCGGGCATCAACATCCGCGCTCCCATCGCGGAACTGACGCCGGAGCAGTTCGATGAAGTGATGCTGGTGAATGTGCGCGGCACCTGGCTTTGCTGCCGCGCCGTGCTCGCCGGGATGCGGGCGCGGAAATGGGGCCGCATCATCAATCTGGCCAGCGCCCTCGGACTCATCGGACTCGCGGGCCGCACGCCTTACACCGCGAGCAAGGGCGCCGTCATCCAGATGACGCGCACGCTGGCGCTCGAAGCCGCCGCCGATGGCATCACCGCGAACGCCATCTGCCCAGGTCCGTTTCTGACCGAGATGAACACAGCCATCGCCGACACCGAGGACGGGCAGAAATTCGTCGTCGGTGCCACTGCGCTGAAGCGCTGGGCACGCCTCGAAGAAATCCAGGGCGCGGCCATTTACCTCGCCAGCGAAGCCGCCAGCTACGTCACCGGCACGACCCTCGCCGTGGATGGCGGCTGGACCGCGCAGTGACTCCCTATTCCGGTCAGAAAACGCCTTCTCCCTCGTCCTTCATGATGCGCCAGCTCATCTCCCTCATCTTCCTGTTCATCGTCTCTACGACAACCGCCACGCCGCCGAACATCCTCCTCATCATGGTGGACGACATGGGCTACTCGGACCTCGGCTGTTATGGCGGAGAGGTGCGCACGCCGACACTCGATGCGCTGGCGGCGGGTGGCGTGAGGCTGGCGCGGTTCTACAATTGCGCGCAGTGCTGCCCCTCGCGCGCTTCGCTCATGAGCGGGCTGTATCCGCATCAGGCGGGCGTGGGCGACATGAACGAACAGGGCGCGGCGAACGAGATGTGGCGGCGCATCGGTTCGGCGGCTTATCTGGGCTTCAAGAAGGAGGGCGTCGTGACCTTGCCGGAGTCGCTGCGCGAGGCGGGCTACCAGACCTTCATGTCCGGGAAATGGCACCTTGGTCAGGATGAGTCCTGCTGGCCGGGCCAGCGTGGGTTTGACCGGCATTTCGCGCTCATTAGCGGCGCTTCCGAGCATTTCACCGGCTACCGCTCCTGGCAAAAGAAGGGACCCATCACGAAGTTCGTGCTCAACGGCAAGAAGGTCGAAAAACTACCGCCGGACTTTTACACGACCGACACTTTCACCGACCACACGCTGCGTTTCATCGAGGAATCCGACACCGCGCGGCCATGGTTCGGCTATCTGGCATTTACCGCGCCGCATTGGCCGCTCCAGGCGCATGAGAGCGATGTGGCGAAGTATGCGGAAACGTATCGCGGCGGACCCGATGCCATCCGCCAGCGACGTTTTGAGCGATTGAAGGAACTCGGTCTCGTTCCCGAATCCGCAAAATTGCCCCAACTCGATGCCGCCGTCACCGAGGAGGCCAAAAACAGCAAACCCGAGCGCAACGAGCAATGGATGCGCAACTACGCGGCGATGATCGACCGCGTGGACCAGAACCTCGCCCGCATCGTCGAGGCGCTGCGCAAACGCGGCCAGTTCGACAACACGCTCATCCTTTTCCTCAGCGACAACGGCTCCGACGAAGTGCGCGGTCCTCTCTGGGGCCAGGTGTGCAACACGCCGTTCCGCAAGTTCAAGGTCTGGGTGCATGATGGCGGCATCGCCTCGCCCTTCATCGCGCATTGGCCTGCGGGCATCCCGGCCTCACAGCGCGGCAAAATCGTGACCGGCCCCGCGCACATCATGGATGTTTTCCCGACCTGCCTGGACGCCGCCGCCGCGAAAAATCCGGCCACCTTCGCCAGTCATGCCGTGCAGCCGCTCGAAGGAACGAGCCTCCTGCCTGCGCTGCGCGGTGAACTCGCCACGCTGCCGATGGACCGCACGCTTTTCTGGGAACGCATGGGCAACGAAGCCGTGCGCCAGGGCCACTGGAAGCTCGTCCGCGGCTACGGCCCCGCCGCGGAGAACGGCGGAATAGCCACCAGCGGCCCGCGCACCGGAGCGTGGGAACTCTACGACACCTCCACCGACCCCGGCGAAACCCATGACCTCGCCGCGCAGCAGTCAGAAAAGGTCACGTCACTCGTCTCTCAACATGAAGCCTGGGCCAAACGCGTCGGCGTCGTCCCGCGCGAGGAGATCGTGAGACAGATGAAACTAGAACCCGCGAAATGAAACGCCTCGCTTGTCTCGCCCTTTTTGCGGCCACCTGCGTTTTGGCTTCGGATTTTCCGCAGCCTTATAACACGGAGCCCGACACCACGTCGCCGCTCATGCCCGCCGCGGAGGCGGCGGCGAAGATGCAAGTGCCTCCGGGGTTCAAGGTCAGCGTGTTCGCCGCGGAGCCGGACGTGCAGAATCCCATCGCCATGGCCTGGGATGCGCGGGGACGCATGTGGGTGGCGGAAAATTACACCTATGCCGAAAAGGCCAAACGCTTCGACCTCGGGCTGCGCGACCGAGTCATCATCCTCGAAGATGCGGACAACGATGGCCGCGCGGAATCGCGCAAGATTTTCACGGATGAAGTGCAGATGCTGACCAGCGTCGAGACTGGTCGCGGCGGCGTGTGGCTCATGTGTCCGCCGCAATTGCTCTTCATCCCGGACGCGAATGGGGACGATGTGCCGGACGGTCCGCCGCAGGTCGTGCTCGATGGTTTCACCGTGGCGAAGGACAACTATCACAACTTTGCCAATGGACTGCGCTGGGGGCCGGATGGCTGGCTCTACGGTCGGTGCGGCCACTCCTGTCCGGGGCGTCTGGGTTTGCCGAGCACGCCGGATGAGTTGCGCGTGCCGATGAAAGGCGGCATCTGGCGTTATCATCCAGCGCGAAAAATCGTCGAGGTGCTCACGCATGGCACCACAAATCCGTGGGGACACGATTGGGATGCGAATGGTGAGATGTTCTTCATCAACACCGTCACCGGCCATCTCTGGCATCTGATGCCGGGCGCACATCTGCATGACTCACGGCCATCGCCGAATCCCGGCGTGTTCGAGCGGCTCGACACCATCGCCGACCACTACCACTTTGATACGAAAGGCACTTGGGCGAACTCGCGCGACGGGAAGGCCAACGATTTCGGCGGCGGCCACGCACACATCGGCATGATGATCTACCAAGGCAACACGTGGCCGGAGAACTATCGCGGCAAACTTTTCACCCTGAACATGCACGGCCGGCGTGCAAATATGGATCGCTTGGAGCGTCTCGGTTGCGGCTACGTGGGACGGCATGAGCCCGACTTCATGCTCAGCGCGGACCCTTGGTTTCGCGGTCTCGAAATCAGCACCGGCCCGGACGGCAATGCCTTCGTGCTCGACTGGAGCGACATCGGCGAGTGCCACGAACACACGGGCGTGCATCGCACCAGCGGCCGCATCTACAAGGTCAGCTACGGCGACCCAAAGTCGCCCGTCGCCATGCTCACGCCTGCCTGCATGAACGGCCCCGGCAAATTGCCCGCGCTGTGGAAACAATATCAAGAGGGCCGCACGACGCCGGAGATGCTGCGCGGACTTTTGCAGGATACCGACGAGCATGTGCGCGTGTGGGCCATTCGTTTGCTCACGGACTTCTGGCCGCTGGACACGCTGGTCGGCCCGCGCAAGAACGCCGTGTATCCGAGCGACGATGAATCGCTCGCGCTCTTCGTGAAGCTCGCGAAGGAGGACGCATCCAGCCTAGTGCGGCTGGCGCTGGCTTCCATCCTGCAACGTCTGCCGGTGGCGAAGCGCACGGAAATCGCCGCCGCTCTCGTCTCGCACAGCGAGGATGCCGACGACGCGCAGCTTCCCGCGATGGTTTGGTTCGGGCTCATCCCTGTGGCCAATGCGGACCCAACGGTGCTGGTCGCGATCACGAAAATTTGCACTTGGCCGAAAACCCTTCGCTGGTCCGCGCGCTACCTCGCCATGAAGCTCGAACGGCAGCCGGAACCGCTCAACAAACTGCTGCTCAGCGCGGTGGATTCGGATGCGCCGTGGCGGCAGCTCGCGGTGCTCGAAGGCATGGCCGCTGCGTTCAAGGGCTGGCACAAAGCTCCAAAACCCGCCTCGTGGGGCGCAGTCGCGGCGCAGTCGCCGCACAAGGATCTGGTGCGGGACCTCAGTATTCTTTTCGGCGATGGCCGCGCGCTCGATGATGTGAAAAAGACCGCGCTCGATCCTGGAGCGGAATTCGCCCAGCGGCGGGCCGCCCTGGAGACATTGATCGCAAACCGTCCGCCGGATTTGCAGAAGCTCTGCACCCAGCTCCTCGAAACGAAGCGGCTGTGCAGCATCGCCGTGCGCGGGCTGGCGTTGGTGAATGACCCCTCCCTCGGCCAGCGCCTCGCTACGGACTATCGCAAGTTCGATCCGGAAGACCGTCCTGCCGTGATGGATTTCCTCCTCTCCCGCGCCGCTTATGCAAAGGCGATGCTGGCAAACGTCGGCGATGCGAAAACACAGATCCCGCGCGCGGACATCACCGCCTTCCACGCACGGCAGATGCGCGCCTTCGGCGACGAAGTGCTGACGAAGAAGCTCACCGAAGTGTGGGGCGAACTGCGTGAGTCCAGCGAGGACAAGCGACAGCTCATCCAGACTCTGAAGACAAAACTGACGCCCGCCGTGCTCGCGAAAGCCGACCTGAGCCAGGGCCGCGTGCTTTTTCAAAACGTCTGCGGTGCCTGCCACACGATGTATGGCAGCGGTGGCCGGATCGGTCCGGATCTGACCGGATCAGGCCGCGCCAATCTGGATTATCTGCTGGAGAACATCGTCGATCCCAGCGCCGTCGTCCCAGCGGACTACCGCATGAGCACTCTCACGCTGAAGGATGGCCGCGTCCTCGGCGGAATTGTGGGGGAGACCAACGAGCGCACGCTCACTCTGCGCACGCCCACGGAGCCCTTCACGATCGAGCGCTCCGAGATCGTCAAGCAGGAGGTCTCGCCATTGTCCATGATGCCGGAGGGACTGCTGCAGGTGTTTCAGCCGGATCAAGTGCGCGACCTGATCGCCTACCTCATGCACCCCGCGCAGGTGCCGTTACCGAAAAACTAAGCCACAGAAACTCAACACTCCAACACCCATGCGTTTCCTCACCTGTTTCACAGCACTCGTCCTGACCGCGGCTTCCGACTGCATTCACGCCGAATCACCAATCGCGCCGGGCGCGAAGCTCGAAAAGCTGTCCGACGGTTTCAAGTTCACCGAAGGACCGACCGCTGACGCGCAGGGCAATGTCTATTTCACGGACCAACCGAACAACCGCATTCACAAGTGGAGCGTGGACGGCCAGCTCAGCATTTTTCTGGAGCCCGCTGGCCGCGCGAACGGCCTGTGCTTCGACGCGCAGGGCATGCTGTGGGCATGCGCGGATGAGCACAACGAGCTGTGGCGGATCGATCCCGCCACGAAGCAGCACGAGGTGATAGTGAAGGACTTTGATGCCAAGCTGCTCAACGGGCCGAATGACGTGTGGGTGCGGCCCGACGGCGGCGTATATTTCACCGACCCGTTTTTCAAGCGTCCTTACTGGACTCGCGGCCCCGCGGAGCAGGGCGGCGCGTTTGTCTATTTCCTCTCTGCGGATCACAAGACGCTCAAACGCGTCACCGGCCCCATCGGCCCGAATGGAGTGGTCGGCACGCCGGACGGCAAGACGCTCTATATCGCCAGTGGTGGGATCAAGGCATTCGACATCCAGCCTGACGGCTCGCTGACCAACGAGCGCAAGTTCTGCGACGGCGGTGCCGATGGGATGACCCTCGACGTGGAGGGCCGCCTCTACCTTGCCGCAAAAGGCGTGGCGATTTACGACAAAGCCGGCTCACTCATCGAAACCATCGATGTGCCGGAGAACTGGACGGCGAATGTCTGCTTCGGCGGCCGGGACATGCAGACGCTTTTCATCACCGCGAGTAATGGACTCTACGCCGTAAAAATGCGAGTGAAGGGGACGGCGCAATAGGCAATGCGATTTCTTCCGGAGCCGTGAAACGACGATACCCACCGGTCATCACCGTTTTTTTCGGCCGTCACTCTTTGATCCGTCCCATCGCCGAGTGCGAGGCCGTGAGACCGCTGATCCGGTTGCGGAATTCATACACATCGGCGCGGTAGAGTGTTGTTTCCTGCCAGAGCGGCTGGTTGTCGTTGGCAAAACCCGTCGCCACAATCTCGAAGCAGGCGGTGCCGCTGGAAATCTGCAAATGGGCGGCCTGCGCTTTGGTGGCATTGACAGCATGGATGACCTCTTCAGCACCGGTGATTTCGAGACCGCACTTCTCCGTCCAGCAACGGTAGAGGGAACTTTTTGCATCGGTTCGCTTCATCTTCGGGCACAGGCTGGCCACGACGTGCCGCCGCTCATAGATCACCGGCTTGCCGTCGGCCAGGCGAATGCGCTCCATGTAAACGAGCGTCTCGTCTGCATGAACTTTCAGGCTCGTGGCTACTGCGGTCGGTGCCTCGGCGGCATGCAGCTTGCGGTATTCGACCAATTCCGTGCCGGGCTTCTTACCGGCGGCCAGGGCCTTGTCTGTGAAACTCACGAGCCGCTCCAGGTCGTAATCGAGCACGCTCTCCCGCACAAAGGTGCCCGCGCCGCGCCGCACCTCCAGCAGGCCCTGCGAGACGAGGCTGCTCAGCGCCTTGTTCGCCGTCGGTCGGCTGGTTTTGAAGCGCTCGGCGATGTCGCGCTCGGTGAGAAACTGCGCGCCGGGCACAAAATCTCCTCCACGAATAAGGGCGCGGAGTTCCTCGATGAGGTGCTGGTGAAAGGTGCCGTTGACGGACATGCGGGGAGAGTCGTTGAAAAAATCATTTTGACAAGTGGCTAAGCCATTTACACATTGGCTTAGCCACTATCTCTTCCGATTCAACCCTGTCACCTCGCCGATTCAACCCTGTCTGCCCGCAAACCGCTGATCCGCCCTCTTCTCATGTCGTCTCCGCTTCATTCTCTGCGCGCCGGGATTATCGGTTCCGGCTTTATCGCGCCAGTGCACATCGAGGCGCTGCTGCGCATCGGCGTGCAGGTCACGGCCATCTGCGGTTCGGAGCGGGCACGTCATGTTGCCGCCCAGTGGGACATTCCGCACGTTTTCACCGGGCACGATTTTCAGAGCCTGGTCACATCGGCGGACGTGGATGTGGTGCACATCACCTCGCCGAATCGGCATCATTACGCGCAGTCGCTCGCCGCGTTGGCGGCCGGCAAGCATGTCATCTGCGAAAAGCCGCTCGCGATGACCACGCGGGAGACCTCCGGGATTGTGGAGGCCGCGCGGAGCTCGGGCAAGGTCTTCGCGGTGAACTACAATGTGCGTTTCTATCCGGCGGTGCTGCAAATGCGGGCCATGGCGCAGCGCGGTGACCTCGGGGAAATCATCCATGTCAATGGCAGCTATATGCAGGACTGGCTGCTCAAGGAGACGGACTACAATTGGCGCGTGCTCGCCAGCGAGAGCGGCGAACTGCGGGCCGTCGGCGACATCGGCACGCACTGGCTCGATACCGTCGGATTCATTCTTGGTTCTCCGGTCGTGGAGTTGCTGGCCGACCTCTCCACCTACCACCACACCCGCAAGCGGCCTGTGGGCGAGGTGCAGACCTTTTCCAACACGGCGGCGGCGCAGACGGTGGATTGCTCCGTGGACACGGAGGACTTCGCCAGCGTGCTTTTGGCCTTCGGGAACGGAGCGCGCGGCAATCTCGCCGTTTCCCAGGTCGCCGCCGGGAGAAAAAACTGCATCCGCGTCGAGATCTACGGGACGAAGCAGAGTGTGTGGTGGGACTCGGAGAATCCCGACCTGCTCCATTATGGCCGGCGGGATGAAGCCAACGCCACTCCCCTTCGCGCCAGCGCCGGATTCACGGATGCCGCCGGATACACCGACTACCCCGCAGGCCATGCGGAAGGATTCCCCGATGGCTTCAAGATGCTCTACCGCAGCATCTACACCGCCATCGCCGGCGGACAAAGCGACGCTCTCTTTGCCGACGCCACCGCGGGCCATGAAGAGGTGCGTTTGTGCGAAGCGATCCTCAAAAGCCATCGCGAGCGACGCTGGGTCACTCTTTGAATCAATCACGACGTATCACCATGAAACTCGGCTTTGTCTCCGCCATCCTTTCCGAACTCCCGCTTGAAGAAGTGCTCGCTTTTGCACGCGCGGAGCGATTCGCCTGCATCGAGGCGATGAGCTGGCCCGTGGGCAAGGCAGAGCGGAAGTTCGCTGGCGTCACTCATGTGGATGTGACGCAGTTTTCCCAGGCCAAGGCCGACGAGGCGAACGCCCTCTGCGCCAGACACGGCGTTTCGCTCAGCGCCCTCGGTTACTACCCGAACCTGCTCGATCCCGATGCGGAAACTGCCACCGTGGCACTGGAGCATTTGAAAAAAGTCATCGCCGCCGCGCCGATGCTGGGCTTGAACACGGTGAACACTTTCGTTGGCAAAAACTGGAAGCTCAGCGTGGACGATAACTGGCCGCGCTTCCTCGAAGTGTGGCGGCCGCTGGTAAAGCTCGCGGAGGATTGCGGCGTGCGCATCGGCATCGAAAACTGCCCGATGTTCTTCACGCAGGACGAGTGGCCCGGTGGTAAAAACCTCATGACCACGCCCGCCATCTGGCGCCGTGCGTTCAGCGACATCCCATCGCCAAACTTCGGTCTCAACTTCGATCCCTCCCATTTCGCGCTTCAGTTCATCGAGCCGACGAGCGCCCTCCATGAGTTCAAGGACAAGCTCTTTCACTTCCACGCGAAGGATGTGAAGATTTATCGCGAGCGAATGAATCAGGTCGGCATCTTCGCGCCGCCGCTGGAGTGGCATCAGCCGCGCCTGCCCGGCTATGGCGAGATCGACTGGGCTGCGTTCATGAGCGTGCTCATGGAAACCGGCTACGACGGTCCCGTTTGCATCGAAGTCGAGGACGACACCTTTGGCAAAACCCTCTCCGGCCGCCAGCGGGCGCTGCGGGTGGCGCGTGACGTTCTTTCACCCTTCATCGGAGCCGCTGCGTGATGTCTGCGGTGTTTGCCAGCATTGATCTCGGCGGGACAAATATCCATGCAGCCCTGGCGCGTGGCGATGGTTCACTCGTTTCCGAGCTGAAACAGCCTACCCGCTCGCATGAGGGGCCGGAGGCTGTCGTGGGACGCATGATCGAGGTCATTCGAAGTCTGGCGGAGCAGTCGGCAGTGAAACCATCGGCGCTGGGCATCGGTGTCCCCGGCTTGGTGGATGTGGGCACGGGCACCACGCGCTTTTTGCCCAACATGCCCACGCAATGGCGCGGCATCGAAGTGCGTGCGATGATGGAGGAGGCGCTCGGTTTCCCGGTGCATGTGCTCAATGACGCCCGCACGGCCACTTTGGGCGAGCTGGTCTTCGGCCATGGTCAATCCGTGCGCGACCTGATCTTTTTCACCCTCGGCACGGGAGTCGGCGGCGGCGTGGTGCTTGATGGGCGGCTGCGACTCGGTCCGCTGAATGCGGCAGGTGAACTCGGCCACCAGACTGTGGACCCGCATGGACTGCCATGCAGTTGCGGCAGCCAGGGATGTCTGGAAACGGTCGCCAGCGGTCCAGCGCTCGCTGCGGAAGGCGTGCGACTGCTGCTCAGTGGCAACGCGCCGCGCCTGCACGAGCTCTGCGGCGGCGATTTGAACCGCATCACCGCCGCCACCATGGGCCAGGCCGCCAGCGAAGGCGATGAGATGGTGCGCCGCGCCATCGAGCGCATGGGTGCGTGGATTGGCATAGCCGCAGCGAACATCGTCAGTGCCCTGCACCCGCGCATGATCGTCCTCGGCGGTGGCGTATCCCAACTCGGTGACCTGCTTCTCGATCCGGTGCGTCGAACGCTGCACACCAGAGTGGGCATGTTTCCCACCGAGGATGTCGAGGTTCGTGCTTCGCAACTCGGCGACAAAGCCGGACTGCTCGGAGGCATCGCGCTCGCCTCGCGAGGGGCTGAGTTCATCCCGCAGCTTCAACCCTCCATCGCGTCATGACCTGCCCTGCCTACATTCTCATGGGCGTCTGTGGTGCTGGGAAGTCGCTGATCGGCCCGATGCTGGCGGCAAGGCTCGGAGCGGCTTTCGAGGATGCGGATGATCTTCATCTGCCTCGGAATCGCGCCAAACTCGCGGCGGGCATTCCTTTGACCGATGAGGACCGCCGACCCTGGTATGCCGTGTTGCGCCAGCGAATCGTCGAAACCCGCGCGGAAGGCAAAAAGCTCGTATTGGCGTGCTCCGCATTGCATTACGGCCTGCGGGCCTGGTTGCGCGGGGATGATGACCAAGACCTCATCCGCTTCATCCTCCTCGAATGTTCTCGTGACACGATCGCTGCCCGCATGACGGCCCGAGCAGGACACTTCATGCCGGCTTCGCTTTTGGACAGCCAGATCGCCACCCTCGAAATCACTCCCGACCTCCTCCGCGTGCCCAACGACCGCGAACCGCAGGCCGTGGTGCAATCCATCCTCCAACTCATCTCATGAAAGCAACCCACTACCTCCACGGAACCCGCGTCGAAGCCGGTTCTCGCTCACTGAACCCTCTCACCTCACCCGTCGATGGTGCGCCTCTTGGCAGCGTGACGGTCGCCGATGCCGCCGTCGTTGACCAAGTCGTTCAATCCGCCCAAAAAGCCTTCCAAAGCTGGAGTCTCGTGCCGGTGAAGGATCGCGTGCAGGTGCTCTACAAGTTTAAGACCTTGGTGGAAAAGCACATCGGTGAACTTGCCAAACAGGTGACTGCTGAGAATGGCAAGACCACCGCTGAATCCGCTGCTGGTATCGCGCGTGGCATCGAGATCGTCGAGTATGCCGCCAGCCTGCCGCAGCTTTTTGCGGGCGAGATTCTGGAGGTCAGCACTGGGGTGGACTGTTACACGCGCCGCTTTCCCATCGGTGTCGTCGCGGGCATCACGCCCTTCAATTTTCCCGCGATGGTGCCGATGTGGATGTTTCCGATGGCCATCGCCTGCGGCAACAGCTTCATCTTAAAGCCCAGCGAGCAGGTGCCATTCACGCCGCTGCTCCTAGCCGATCTTTTGAAGGAATCCGGCCTGCCCGATGGCGTCTTCAATGTCGTGCAAGGCGACCGCGAGACCGTGGAAGCCGTGCTCGATCATCCCGGCATCGCCGCTGCCGCCTTTGTCGGCTCCACGGCGGTCGCAAAGGCCGTCTATGAACGCGGCATTGCATCAAACAAGCGCATGCTCACGCTCGGCGGAGCCAAGAATCACCTCATCGTCGTGCCGGATGCCGATCCGCTCATCACGGCAAAAAACGTCGTCTCCAGCGCCGTCGGTTGCGCTGGTCAGCGATGCATGGCGGCGAGTGTTTTGATCGCTGTCGGCGACTGCGATGCGATCATTGATGCCATCGAGCACGAGATGCGAAATCTGACCTGCGGTGCAGAAATTGGCGCGATCATCAGCGTGAAAGCCAAAGAGCGCATCGAAGGCTACATCGCACGTGCTGCGGCTCGTGGAGCCAAGATTCGGCTGGATGGACGAGGTCAAAGCATGGCCGGAAACTACGTCGGCACGACGCTCATCGACGGTATCACCACCGAAGATGAATGCGCCAACGATGAAATTGTCGGCCCCGTGCTGAGCATCCTGCGCGTGAAGACGCTCGACGAAGCCCTCGCCATCGAAAACGCCAACCCCTACGGCAACGCCGCCTGCATTTACACCTCCAGCGGTGCCACGGCGCGCTACTTCGAGATGAAGGCCGAGGCCGGCATGATCGGCGTCAACATCGGCGTGCCCGTGCCGCGCGATCCCTTCGGCTTCGGCGGCTGGAACGCCAGCAAGTTCGGCCCCGGCGACATCACTGGAAAAGATGCCATCGGCTTCTGGACAAAGACCAAGAAGGTCACCGCCAAGTGGACTGCCAAATCAACCAACTGGATGTCATAACATGAAAGCAGCTACCTACTTCGGAAAAGAAGACCTTCGCGTCATCGAACATCTCACTCCCTCTCTCGACGAGGGAGAGGTGCTCCTTCAAATCCATGCCTGCTCCGTCTGCGGCACGGATCTGCGCACCTACCGCCATGGCGACAAGAAGATCATCCCGCCGCGCATTCTCGGTCACGAGTTCTGCGCCACGGTGGTCGAGTCCCGAGCACCTGATGCCAATGTCAAAGTCGGCGACCGCGTGGTGATGTATATCGTCATCGTCCACGAGCGAGACCGCTATGTGGAGATGGGCCGTGAGAACCTCACCTCGCACCGCACCACGATGAGTTATCACCACGACGGTGCATTCGCGCCCTTCATGAAAGTGCCCGCCGTCGCTGTGCAACAGAACAACCTCTTCAAAATCACCTCGGACATTTCGAATGAGCACATGTCGCTCGCGGAACCCCTCGGCTGCTGCATGAACGCGCATTCGCGGCTCGGCATCGGACTCAAGGACACCGTCGCCGTCATCGGCGCAGGTCCCATCGGCATGATGCATGCCGCGTTGGCCCGCTTGCAGGGAGCGCAAAAAGTCATCGTCCTCGACAACAATCCCGCACGTCTCGAAATGGCAAAACGCTTCGACATCGACGCCGCGCTGCTCGTGCAGGCGGACGGCTCGCATCGTGATCAGGTGCGCGAACTTACCGACGGCTTCGGCACCGATGTCACCATCGTCGCCGTCAGCGCGGCGCCCGCGCAGAACGACGCACTCGAGATCGCCGCGAAAGCGGGCCGCGTGAACTTCTTCGCGGGCCTTCCGAAATCGAACCCCATCGCGCCACTGGATGTGAATCACATTCACTACAAGGAACTCGTCATCAGCGGCAGTTACTCCGAGAAAAAGAGCGACTTCCAGGCCAGCTTCGCCCTGCTGCACAGCGGGCGTTTCCCTGCGGAGAAGTTCATCACCCACACACTCCCGTTGGAGCGCATCAACGAAGCCTTCCCGCTCATGGAAAGCGGCGCAGCACTGAAAGTCTGCATCATTCCCGCATGAGAATCACTGACCTGCCCTTCAATGCCCACATCGGCTTGCGAAAGAGCGAATGCGAAGGCGTGTTGCTCGAACTCCCGGCCTCTGAGCGAAACGGCAATCACCTTGGCACAGTCCACGCGTCTGCGCAGATGGCGTTGGCCGAAGCGGCGAGCGGCCAGCTACTCTTGGACCTTCTTCAGGACACGACTCAGGTGGTGCCAGTAGTGCGCCACTTCGAGGGAAAATTCCGCAAACCCGCCCACGGCACGTTGCTCGCATCGGCACGACTGACGCAGTCCGATGCCGCAGAAATTCAGGCGCAATTGGCAAGCAAGGGCCGCGCCATGGTTGAAGTGGCGGTCGAAGTCCGCGCCGAGGACGGCACCAACACATTCAACGCCACGGTTGAGTGGTATCTGCAACTTCTCTCCAACTCATGAACACTTTCAATCTTCTCATCAACAACCAGCACCATGCTTCTCACTCCTGAACAAACCCGCTCCCTCTACCAGCACGCCGCCACCGCAGGCTACGCCGTGCTCGCAGTCAATGCGGACAGCCCTGCCGCCATCGTGGACTGCCTCATCGCGGCTCGTGCGTGCGATGCGCCCATCATCATCGAGACCAGTCTCTGGCAACTGACTGGGCACAGCTTTGGCGTGGGCGATCCCTGCCTGGGCATTGACCGCTTCCTCGCCGAACTGCACACGCTGGCGGCGTGCGAGCGCTTTCGCGAGGTGCCGGTCATTTACCACACCGACCACATCAAAGGGCCTGCCACCGTCAGCATCCTCACCCACGCCATGCGAAAAAGGGCCTCCAGCATCTCGCTCGACTCGTCCAGCATGAGCGCGGAGGAAAACATCGCCACGATGATCCGCTTGGGTGAGATCGCCGCGCAGGAAGAACTGCCGCTCACGCTCGAAATGGAAGCCGGTGTCGATGATGGCGTCACGCCGTTGGAGGAGACACGCACGCTCTTTGGTGAAGTCGAAAAGCGAATGCCGGGGCGTCTCGCTCTTTGGGCACCGGGTGTCGGCACGAAGCATGGTTTGGGCAATGACCTCGGCGGATTCAATCCCGACGCGATCCGCGCTCATCGCGATCTCGCATCGGAACTGGCCGGTCGGCCCATTGGCATCGCCCTTCACGGCTCCTCCGGCCTCACCGAAGCACAACTGGCCGCCGGTGTGGCAGCGGGCGTGGCAAAGGTGAACTGGTCCTCCGAGTCTCTACTGATCCGCTCGGAAGCCGCCGCGGCCTTTTTTGATCAAAATCGCGAGCGACTCCGCCAAACGCATCCCGACTTCAAAGCCACCGCCATGGACAATGGCCTGCAGCAGAGCATCTCCGCCGCTTATGTGCCTAAAGTGGTGGCGCGAATCGAATCGCTCGGTGGTCGCGGGCGGGCCGCTGACTTCCTGAAAACTCTGGCATGATGCCGATGAACTCTCCCTCGCGCATTCTCCTCACCGGTGCGGCAGGCATCGTCGGCAACGCACTGCGCCCCATCCTGCGCACACGCCATGACTGCGTGCTGCTCACCGACATCACGGAGATCAGAGACCTCGCCACCAACGAGCGTTTTCACCAGGCGGATCTGCAAGACCTGGGATGTTTGGAAAAACTTTGCGGCCAGGTGGATGCGATCATTCATCTGGGAGGCATGGTCGGCGCGCACTACCGATTCGAGGACGTGCTCGGCCCGAACATCGTCGGCACGCATCACCTCTTCGAAGCAGCGGTGCGTCAGGGCGTGCGCCGCGTGATTTTCGCCAGCAGCCATCATGTCATCGGTTTTGCCCCGCGCGGATCCTTTCTCGACCACCGCACCGCCCCACGACCGAATGGCGAGTATGCGCTGAGCAAGGCATTCGGTGAGGCCGCAGCATCCTACTACGCGGACAACTTTGGCCTGGAGATCCTCAGCATCCGCATCGGCTACATCGGCGATGACATCTCCAAGGAGCGCCGCCTTCACACCTGGGTCAGTGCTCGTGATCTCGCGCAGTTGATCCACATCGGCCTCACGCACCCCGACATCCGTCACGAGATCGTCTATGGCGTCTCCGAGGTGCCCGCGCCCTTTTTTGACAATCAAAACGCCACCCGTCTCGGCTATGTGCCACAGGACCGGTCGATCGATCACATGAAGTCGCCCGATCTTCTCCAGTATCAACCCGACCTGACCACTATCGAAGAAGGCGTCGTCGGCGGCGGCTTCGCCCGTGCCGGTTTCGCGGGCGATCCGGCCAAAGTGCTCGCGAGACGGTGAGTCTTGCTCTTTCTCATGTCAGACTTTGGCACCCGCATTCGTCCTCACCTCACTTGAATCCAACCTGTCATGAAACTGTCTGCACTTTTCTTCATCGTCGTCTGCAACAGCTCGCTGTCCGTTGCGGCCACGCTCAACTATAGCCGAGACATCCAGCCAATCCTCTCCGAACACTGCTTTCACTGTCACGGGAGTGATGAGAAGTCGCGCAAGGGAGAACTGCGGCTCGATGTGCGCGAGGCGGCGCTGAAGGGCGGCGATGGAGACGGTCCGGCGATTGTGCCGGGGAAGCCGGAGGCGAGCGCGATCATCGCGCGCGTGCTTTCGCATGATTCCGATGAGGTGATGCCGCCGCCGAAGGAGAAGAAGCCGGTGAGCGCCGCGCAGGCGGACATCTTGAAACGCTGGATCGCCGAGGGTGCGAACTACGCGAAGCACTGGGCCTTTGAAGCGCCGCGCAAGGAGGCGGTGCCGGCGGGAGAAAATCCCGTGGATGCGTTTGTGAAGGCGAAGCTGGAGACGATGAAGTTGCAGCCTTCGCCGCGTGCGGAGGCGGCGACGCTTTGCCGCAGGCTGCATCTCGATCTTGTTGGTTTGCCGCCTTCGCCTGCGGACGTGGCGGAGTTTGTGCAGGCATCAGCGAAGGACGCGAAGGACGCGAAGGACGCGGCGACGGCGCTGGTCGAGAAGCTGATGAAGTCGCCGCAGTTCGGCGAAAAATGGGCGCGGCATTGGTTGGATGCGGCACGCTACTCGGACAGCAACGGCTACGAGAAAGATCTGCCGCGCGAGCAGTGGGCGTGGCGAGACTGGGTGATCAACGCCCTCAACAAGGAGATGCCTTATGACCAGTTCCTCATCGAGCAGCTTGCGGGCGATCTGCTGCCGAATGCAACGCAGGATCAGCTCGTGGCGACCGGCTTCCTGCGCAACAGCATGGTGAATGAGGAAGGGGCGATCGTTCCGGAGCAGTTCCGGATGGATGAGATGTTCGATCGCATGGATTGCATCGGGAAAGCCACGCTCGGCCTCAGCGTGCAGTGCGCGCAGTGCCACACGCACAAGTTCGATCCCATCACGCACGACGAATACTTCGGCATCTTCGCCTTCTTCAACAATGCCTATGAGGCGCAGTCGTGGGTTTATACTCCGGAGCAGCAGAAGCAGATCGCGCAGATCAAAACGGCGGTGCTGGCGGCTGAGGAGCGATTGAAAAAGCAGCGCCCGCAGTGGGAGCGGGAGATGGCGGCGTGGGAGGCATTGGTGAAGGCCAAGGAAGTCGCGTGGACGCCGCTGAAGGCGACCGAACTGGAGAGCACCATCGGGCTGAATCATCCCACGCAGGAGCCCGACCTCTCGATTCTCACGCAAGGCCATCCGACAACGAAGGGCGACATCTACGTTGTCTTTGAAGCGGATTTGAAAGGTGTCACCGGCCTGCGACTCGAAGCCCTCACGCATCGCGACCTACCCTTCAATGGCCCCGGTCGCAGCAAGTATGGGACGTGGGCGGTGAGCGAGATGGTGGTCACCTATCAAGTTCCCGACTCCGACAAATGGGAGCCGCTGAAACTCGTCAATGCGTCCGCCGATTTCTCTGAGCCCGACGCGCGGCTGGAGGAGGAATGGAAGGCGGACTTTGACAAGCAACAGAAGCGCGTGCGCGGCCCGGTGAGTTACCTGATCGATGGCAACGACGACACCGCATGGCGCGCGGATCGCGGTGCTGGTCTGCGCAACCAGGAAGACGTCGCCGTGGTGCAGTTTGAGAAGCCGCTCGATTTGCCGGCCAACGCGAAGCTGAAAGTGCTGCTGCGATTTCATCACAGCGGCGGTGGAAACGGCCGGGACAACACGATCCTCGGCCGCTGCCGCGTGAGCACCACCACCGCGCCGACTCCGCAGGCGCAGCCTGTCTATTACGCCGCCGTTCTCGCGATGCAGACCGCGCCGGAGAAACGCACGGCGGAGCAGAAGCACGCGCTTTTCACCGCGTGGCGCAAGACCGTGAAGGAAGGGAAGGTCATCAACGACCAGATCGCCGCCGAGTGGATGAAGCAGCCAGCCGCACTGACCTCGGTGCTGCATCTCGCCGAGCGCGAAGGCGACAACGCACGCGCCACGAAGCTGCTCGACCGTGGCGCGTGGGACCGGCCGAAGCAGATTGTCGCACCGCATACGCCCGCCGCGCTGCATGCACCGGAGAAGACCGACAAGATGGACCGGCTCGCCTTTGCCCGCTGGCTCGCTGACAAGCGTTCGGCGCTCACGGCTCGCGTCGCGGTGAACCGCGTGTGGCAGGCCATCTTCGGCAGTGGACTCGTCGAGACTTCGGAAGATTTCGGCACCCGCGCGGCCGTGCCGGAGTATCGCGAGCTGCTCGACTGGCTCGCCGTGGATTTCATGGAGCACGGTTGGAGTCACAAGCATCTCATCCAGACCATCCTCGCCAGCGCCACCTATCAGCAGTCGTCGCGAACCACGCCCGAATTGCTGGAGCGTGATCCGAAGAATCGTTTACTCGCACGCGGCCCGCGTTTCCGCATGGAAGCCGAGGTCGTGCGCGACAGCGCGCTCAGCATCGCGGGCCTGCTGCACCAGAAAATCGGCGGCCCCAGCATCTTCCCGCCCGTGCCGCAGAGCATGCTCGATTACAACTTCTTCAAAGTGGACTACTGGGTTCCACCGACCGGCCCCGAGCGCTATCGCCGCGCCCTCTACGTCTTCCGCAAGCGCTCCATGCCCGACCCGGTGATGAGCAGCTTTGACGCTCCGAATGGCGACCTCGCCTGCGCACGCCGTCCGCGCTCGAACACCCCGCTCTCCGCGCTCACCAGCTTGAACGAAACCGTCTTCGTCGAAGCCGCACAGGCGCTCGCCCAGCGCATCCTCCGCGAAGGTGGCACCGATGATACCTCCCGCGCAAACTACGCCTACCAGCTCTGCACCGCGCGCGGCATCAAGCCCGCCGAACTCCAGAGCGTGCTCAAACTGCTGGAGGCCAATCGCGCCCGCCTCCGCCAGGGTGAACTCAAGGCCGGACAGATCGCGTTTTCCTCTCTGACAAAGCCCGAGGAACTTCCGACCGACGCCACGCCCAACGACATCGCCGTCTGGACCATCGTCAGCCGCGTGCTGCTGAACCTTGATGAGACGCTAACGAAATCCTAACCCGAATGACCACGAACATGAATCCTCTCCATCATCTCAGCGAACGGACCACGGCACTCACGCGGCGCTGGTTCCTCCGCGACTGTGGCGTCGGCCTTGCCGGCATTGCCATGAACTCGCTGCTCACGCGCGAAGCATCCGCCGCGCTGCAAAACGCAGCGCCCAAAGGCCCTCACTTCCCGGCGAAAGCGAAGCGTGTCATCTATATGTTTCAGGCGGGAGCGCCGAGTCATCTGGAGCTATTCGACCCGAAGCCGGAGCTGACCAAACGCAATGGCAAGCTGCCACCTCCGGAGCTGCTCAAGGGTTATCGCGCCGCCTTCATCAAGCCGAACTCCGCCTTGCTGGGATCGAAATACAAGTTCGCCAAGCATGGGCAGAGCGGCATGGATTTCAGCGAAGTG
>JBIKIA010000250.1:0-6980 GCA_044361885.1 Prosthecobacter sp.
AGGGAATACGACTGCCATCTTTGAGAATGAGGAATTGGCCGTGCGCTGCGCCTGCCATGAGGCAGACGAGTGCGATGAGACTGGGGAGGATGCGTGACATCGGACGGAAGAAAGGAACAGATTACAGTTTGCTAAGCTCCTGCTGGGCTTCTTTCATCTCAGGAAGAGTTTGGAGATCCTGGCGCTTGGTCATTTCAACAAGGAGAATCTTGGCCGCCTCGCGATCTGAGTTTGGACGATCAGGCAACTCCTGAGGGCGGTTGAACTTCACAAAGGCACGAGCGCACTGGACATAGGCCCTCGCCATAAGCGGCTTCCATTTCTGATGGGCGATGAAAACGCGCTGGAAAAAGGGAATGGCCTCTCCCCACTTTTGCTGGTCGTAGAGCATCTCACCCTGCATGAGCAGAGCTTCAGCATGGGCCTCCCCACGCCATTCCTTGGTATTGAGGATGTTCTCGTAGATCTTCTTGGCATCGTCGTATTTTTTGAGCCTGTAAAGACTTCTAGCTTCACCACGGGTGGCATCGAGCAAGCGGGAACTGCCCTCGTATTCCACCATGGCCTTGCGGAAGAGTTCGAGCGCTTTGTCATACTCTTTCTTTTCAAAAGCGATTTCAGCAAGACCCACGGCAGCACCATCGGCATACTCGGTGTCTTTGAAAAATTCATTCAGGCGGTTGTAGCATGCCGTGGCTTTGTCCAGATCTCCTTTTTTGCGGGCATTATCACCCACAGTGGCGAGAAGCATGGGACTGAGGTCTTCCGCCTTGGCGACTTCGATGATGATCGTGAAGAGTTTCTCGGACTTCTGGGGCTCACGCATGGTCTTGGCGAGCCAAGCTTTGGCAAAAAGAATGCGCATCTGAGCGGTACCATTCATGGCAGCCTCTGGCGGCGTGAGCAGAGTTTCGAGCTGCTTTTCGACTTCCTCAAAGGTGACAACAGGGGCCGCAGGTGCAGGAGCAGGGGGAGCCGCGCCATCGGCAGGTTTTGCACTATCTGCGACAGGTGCAGGAGCGGCTGGAGCAGCGGTAGGGCGAGCACGGCGCTTCGGCGCCATCAGGGAAACGAGCTGCTGGATGAGCCCTTCGACCTGTTCGTTGGCAGGGTTGGGAATCTTCGGTTTGATTGCTGTAGCGAGCAGGTTCTTGGCTTCGTCTTGCTTGTTTTCCTTCACGCGAGCGCGGGAAATCCAAAGGACTGCCTTGAGTTCCTGTTCCTCGTTGTCTTTGTGGGTTTTGAGATATTTGTCCCACATGTCCCCGAGTTCCTTCCACTTGCCCATGGAGGCGTAGAGGTCGGTCGCTTGGTCCATGGCGTAACTCAGCACGTCATCCGATTTGGCCTTGTCCACAGCTTGGGCGAAATTATCCAAAGCCTTTTCATAATCCTGTTTCTGATTATAACCATCGCCGAGGAGCGCATAGACCTGGCCGATGTTCTGATCGTTGGGCGCATCCGTGACGATGCTCTCCAGATCCTTCATGGCATCGTCCGTCTCGCGGGCTTGGAACTTGATGAAAGCCAAGCGGTAGCGGGCATCAATGACGTATTGCCCCTTGGGGTTCTCCTTAAGGTAAGCCTTGATGGACTTGGAAACGTTGACGGAGTCGTTCTGGTAGAAGTAACTCAGTGCCACACGATACATGGCATCGTCCTTGTAGGCGGACTGGGGGAACTCATTGACCAGGAGTTCGAAAGTTGTACGGGCATCGTCGAAGCGCTGCATTTCAAAGAGCACATTGCCGCGGAGGAAGCGGAGACGCTCCTTCTCAGCTTTCGGAAAGCCCTCGGCTTTGTTAAAGGCATCAACAGCTTCATTGAGTTGGCCGTTCTCATAGGCGAGCATCCCGAACATCTCAGATACCGTGCCCAAATCGGCGCCATCCGGGAAGTCGGAGATGTACTTCTCACAAAGTTTTCGAGCGACGCTTACGCGTTTGAGCTGGGCATTGGCAATGATCATGCCGAACATGCAGCGATCACGCTGAGGGAACTCTTTGAAATCCTTGGTGATAACCTCAAAAGCAAGGATCGACTCCCAAAGACGATTCATCTCAAAATAACAGCGCCCAAGGCGATAGTAGAGAGAGGCATCATAGTCGGAACGCTTCTCCAACTCTTCGAGCAGGGTGTTATTTGTCTTCAGTTTCTCTTCCAACTCTTCTTTCGTGCCACGAATCGGCCCTTTCCCAGGATTCTTGAGGCTTTCTTCGATCTTGGCGATCACCTCTTTCTGAATGCGGCTGATCTCACTCTTGCGGCGGACGAGTTGGTAGGCTCCGAGTGCTTCACGGAAGCTCTTCTTTTCGAGCATCTGGTCACCGAGCTTCAAGTAGATGTTGTTCATCTGGGCGACGTTGTCACCACCAGTGGCGAAGCCTTTGACCTTCTCCATGAGTTCACCGGCTTTATCCAGATCACCCTTCGCCACATACAGATCGGCACACATCATGGCGGCCTGGATACCCTCGGCACTGCGGGTGCCATCAGCGAGCACGGAGTTCAGAATGGCGATGGCGTCATCGGTCTTACCCTGTTTTTTTAACGCCTCAGCCACGAAGAGACCAGCTTCAGCCTTCATGGCTGGGGCGCTGGTGACGAGACCTTTGAGAACCTCGATGCCTTTGTCCGGCTCCCCTTTATTAATATAGCTGCGGCCGAGGGCCATGCGGACGGGATTGATGTACTCACCATCGGCAAAGCTGGTCTGGTAGGCTTCGAGCGCTGTGATGGCGTTCGGGTAGTCGTTCAGATTGAAATAGGAGGCACCTTTGACAAACAACACCTGCGGGAAAGGCTTGCCGCTGAGATTTTTCTCCACTTCTGCAATCTTGGCGATCGCCTCCTGATATTTACCTTCCTGGAAAAGCGCCAGCCCTGCATTCATCAGCGCCTCGGTTTCCTGCTGGATATTTAGAGCGCCACTGGGGGAGGCGGCCGGAGCTGCGCCAGGGGCAGCAGGAGTTCCAGGAGCGGCAGGCGCACCTGGAGCCGGGGGCGGAGCCTGACCCAGAACCGAGATGGTCCCGGAAACTAGAATCAATGCAGCGCAGAAGGTATGACGCATGACAAACATGGGGAGATAAATGGTGCGAAAAACCTGACCACGATCACCTGTCATCTGCCACAATTACGATATGCGATGGGGTGTCCTGGGTCATCATGGCTGGGTTGGGGGCAAAAATTGGCGGTTTTTTTGGAAATGGGATTCAAAATTAGCAGGCAGCACTTTTTTGTCACCAACGTAATCTTTCTGAATGAAAATTTTCGTGCTGATCATTTTCAAACACCTCAAAGCCTTGCCCTCAAGGCATTCATCGCCTGGAGTGTGGTTTCGATTTTATCCGTGGCAGGCAGCACTTCCGTGATGGTGCCGGTCTGATCCGCGCGAAAGGCATGCCTGATCTGACGCAGCACCTCTTCACCGACTCCGCCTAGCACGATCACCTCCATCACGCGCTCCTGGCGTCCAAGCATTGTCGAACCGAGCCGCTCCATCGCCGATTGCCCATTCGGATCCACGACACCCAACGGCACTGCGGCGAAGCGCACCGTGCCATCCCGCCGCTCTCCCGTCATTGCATGGCCGAGGGACATTAAACCCGCCAGCGCTTGCACCTCCGCCTCTGTGCGCGCCAGATCACCATAAGGCACGAGCACCAGTCTCACCTCCTGCCAGCGTGGCTTGCCGGTGATTTCCACCTCCACATTCGAGACCTCCAGACTGCCGTGAAAAAAACGGTCACGACGTGGATCGTAGCCCATGTTCTCTGCACTCATCGAGGAGTCCATGAAGCTGGCGACCGCTGCCAGACGTTCCGGGCCTTCAGGCTGCATCACTTCTCCCAGAATGCTCGTGTAGCGGTCCAGCGCCTGCACCGTCATCTCCCGCCGCAGGGCCATCGCATAGCCGTAGCTGCGCTCCTCGACCTGCGTGCGCTTCCACCACCAGATGCCAAAGGAGGCGATGCTGGTGATCACGAGACCCAGTGGAAACATAATGAGCGCGAAACGGATAAAGCGGCCGGGGGAAGACATGGGGGAAAAGAAACGTCCGCAGCAGTAGGCCGAGCACGGCATTCGTGCACGATTTTTCACACCCTACCCCCATCATGATGAAAGCCGAAACACGAGAAGCTCAAACTCCGCCCTTGCACCCCAGCGCCCTCCGCGCCATCTCAAACGAACCCGCCCGACACTACCTTGGCCGCCACCGAGAAATCACGCACACTCGTTGCCATTCCTGCCCGCTGGGGATCGACCCGATTCCCTGGCAAGATGCTCCACCTCATCGCCGGCAAGCCGCTCGTCCAGCACGTCTGGGAGCGTTGCCAGCAATGCCGTGCCGTGGATGACATCGTCATCGCCACAGATGACCAGCGCATCGTCGAGGCCGCCGCAGCTTTCGGTGCCAAAGCCGTCCTCACCTCCCCGGCGCATCCCAGCGGCACCGACCGCATCGCCGAGGCCGCCCAGGCCTTCCCCGAGCACGGCACCATCATCAATGTCCAGGGCGATGAACCCCTCATCTCCCCTGCCCTCATCGACCAGCTCGCCCTCGCTTTGCAGGGCGATGCCAGCATCCGCATGATCACCGCCGCCGCGCCGATTCATGACACGGCCCTGGTCGCCGACCCCAACGTCGTCAAAGTCGTCTTCGATGTAAATGGCGACTCGCTCTACTTCTCCCGTTCACCCCTGCCCTTCGTGCGCAATGCCAGCGCGCACACCCAGCATTACCGCCACCTCGGCCTCTACGGCTTCCAGCGCGACTTCCTCTTCCAGTTCGTCGCCTGGCCACCCTCACGGCTTGAGCAAACCGAATCCCTCGAGCAACTCCGTGCCCTTGAAAACGGCACACGCCTCCGCGTCATCCTCACTGATGACCTCTCACCCGGTGTCGATACCCGCGAGCAGGCCGACGCCATCGAGCGCCAGCTTTCCACCACCCCCTGACCCTACCTCCCACCACACGTGCCTACCCCTCCCACTTCCAAGCCCATGAAATACATCTTTGTCACCGGCGGCGTCGTCAGCTCATTGGGAAAAGGTCTTGCCGCGTCCTCCCTCGCCACCCTTCTCGAACTCCGTGGCCTGAAGGTCATCATGCAGAAGTTCGACCCGTATCTCAACATCGACCCCGGCACGATGAACCCCTACGAGCACGGCGAAGTCTATGTGCTCGATGACGGCGCCGAGACCGACCTCGACCTCGGCCATTACGAGCGCTTCACCCACACCAATCTCTCCCGCCTGAACAACCTCACCAGCGGGCAGGTGTACCAGAGCGTGCTGGAAAAAGAGCGCGCCGGGAAATACCAGGGCCGCACCGTCCAGGTCATCCCGCACGTCACCAACGAGATCAAGCAGCGCGTTCATGACGTGGCAGAGATCATGGGCGGCGATGTCATCATCACCGAGATCGGCGGCACCGTCGGCGACATCGAAGGCCTCCCCTTCCTCGAAGCCATCCGTCAGTTCGCGCATGAGGCAGGCCGTGGAAACGTGCTCTTCATCCATGCCACCCTCGTCCCTTACATCAAGGCCGCCCAGGAGCTGAAGACCAAGCCCACTCAGCAGTCCATCGCCAAACTGCGCGAGATCGGCATCGCCCCGCACATCATCCTCGCCCGCACCGAGCATCCACTGGATCTCGACGTCCGTGAAAAGATCTCCCTCTTCGGCAACGTCCCCATCGAGCAAGTCGTCGAAGTCCGCGACGTGAAGCACAGCATCTACGAGGTGCCATTGAAGCTGCACGAGGAGCGCCTCGACGACACCGTCTGCGATCTCCTCCACCTCACCACCCCCCAGCCCGACCTCACCAAGTGGCGGCAGTTCGTCCAGCGCGTCATCCATCCCACCCACCACGTCCGCATCGGCGTCGTCGGCAAATACATCGAGCTCCAGGACGCCTACAAATCCATCTACGAAGCCCTCACCCACGCCGGAGCCGCCAAAGACGCCCGCGTGGACATCGTCCGCGTCGATGCCGAGGCCATCGAAAAGGCCGGCCCGGACATCTACCTCAACGGCCTCCAGGGCATCCTCATCCCAGGCGGCTTTGGCGACCGTGGCACCGAGGGCAAAATCGCCGCCACCCGTTACGCCCGCGAGCAGGGCATCCCCTTCTTTGGCATCTGCCTCGGCATGCAGATCGCCGTCATCGAGTTCGCCCGTGACGTCTGCGGCCTGAAGGACGCCACCAGCACCGAGTTTGACAAAGGCACCCCCCATCCCGTCATCAGCATGATGGAGGAGCAAAAGAAAGTGAAGCAGCTCGGCGGCACCATGCGCCTCGGCAACTGGGTCACCGATCTCGTCCCCGGCACCAAGGCCCACGAACTCTACAAGAGCGACATCATCACCGAACGCCACCGCCACCGCTACGAGGTGAACGACGACTATAAGGTCCAGCTCGTCAGCCACGGCATGAAGATCAGCGGCACCTCCCAGAAGGGCGGCCTCACTGAGATGATCGAACTGCCCGGGCACCCCTTCTTCGTCGCCTGCCAGTTCCACCCCGAGTTCAAGAGCAAGCCCAACGATCCGCACCCCCTCTTCCGTGGCTTCGTCAAAGCCTCCCTCGCCCACCACGGCCTCCCCGAGGTGCATTGCTGAGGAGTGCCCCCTTAGGCCTAGCCAGCCACCCTCTGCTGCTTGACGCTCCACCTCCCCGCGCCACCCTACGGGCAATATGTCCGACCTTCAGATTGCAGCGAAGACCCTCATCCGCACCTACTACACCACCTTCAATACCGGTGATCGTGAGGCGATGCTGGAGCTGCTGACGGAAGATGTGGTCCACGACATCAATCAAAGCGGCGCGGAGATCGGTCGCGAGGCCTTCCGCGCCTTCCTCCAGCGCATGGACCGCAGCTACGCCGAGCAGGTGGAGCAGCTCACCGTCTTCGCCAATACCGACGGCACACGCGGCGCAGCCGAGTTCTACATCCGTGGCAAGTATCTCAGCA
>JBIKIA010000254.1:0-6929 GCA_044361885.1 Prosthecobacter sp.
TGCCCGTGCCTTTTTTGACCGCCTCATTAAAAGTGATGGATGGCGTTGCCGAATTGGAAACTCCGGTCGCATCGTCCAGCGGAGAAAAGCCGGTGGCAAGTGGCGCAGTCACATCAGGGGTGAGTGTCGTGAAGTTCCAAGCCGCATTGCCGCTGATCCCCGCGTAGTTGTTGTTTGCGATGTCCTGGATGGCTCCAGCAGGGATCTCAATGTAGTAGCCTGTCGTGTTCGCAAACGCGGCGGTAGGTGTGATCGTCACCGTGCTGCCCGCAACGACGACCTGGGTGGACGTGACGGCGATGGTTTCAAAGATCGAGTCATCGCTACTGCGCTTGATCAAAATGTTGCCCGTGGCGCCTTTTTTGACCGGCTCATTGAAGACGATGCTCGGTGCGGCGGAAACACTCACGCCGGTCGCGTTGTCGAGAGGAGAAAACGTGCTAGCGAGGGGGGCAATAGTGTCACCTCCGCTTGCTGTGGCATTGACTTGCAGATTGTCGATCCGGTTATTTCCTGTGTTGGTCGTGGCACCGCTCACGGTATAACGAAGGCGCACATTCGCCGCACCATCGACCGCATTGATCGCCGTGAGATCGATAGCTGGTGCCAGTGCGAAGGTGGTGGAGGTCGAGGCCGTGTTGACGCCCACATTGGTAAAGGCTCCACCGGCCACGCTGTAAGACCAGATGCCGCTGTTATAGCCAGACGCAGTGCCGCGCGTGGCAAAGGTGACGATCGGGTTCGAGTAGTTCGTGAGATCGAGAGTGATCTCAATGTAGCTGCCATTGCCTGTCACGGCGGCCACACCGCCCGCGAGGCTGAGCGATGCACCCGCTGCGTCTGCGCCGATGGCATTGATCGTGCTGCCTGCAAAGTCATCCACAGCGCCCGTGTAACCTGTCAGAGAAAGCGTGCCCGCGCCGCTGGTGACGGCCACCGAGGTGGGAATGCCACCCACGCCGGGCACGTTGGCCGTGGTGATGGCGGGGATATTGTTGAAGTTCCAGTAGGCCACCGTGTCGGCATACAAACCGGAGGCGGATATCAGAGCAGCGAAAAGGAAGAAGAGGTTGCGTTTCATGGCGGCGGGGGATCGCGCCAATCCATTCAGCACCTCAAGACATCACGCATCGCATGCCGAGTGAATGATTCGACACTGCCTATATTGTCACAGAAAAAAGGTGCCCTTCTCTTTGAAGGGCTTGCGACACACCGACACTGATCAATCCGTGATGACTACAAGGCCGCTTGATACAGGGCCTTGAAATCGTCGAGCTTGAGCTGACGAGGATTGAACTGAGCTGTCCACTGCTTCATGGCCATCTCCGCGAGTGCTGGGATGTCTTTTTCAGTGACTCCGTAATGGGCGATCTGGCGAGGCATCTTCGCCTCCCAAAGGAGCTCGCTGATACGGTCCGCGAGGTCGCCATCAAAGTAGCTTTCGTAAATGGCGGCGATTTCGGGGACGGCGCTGTTGAACCGAATGACGTGCGGCAGCATGACGCCGACGGCCTCGCCGTGCACGACGTTGAACTTCGCCGTGAGCGGGTTCGCACAAGAGTGGGCGGCACCGAGCATGGAGCCTTCGATGGCTGTTCCGGCATAGGCGGCGCCGAGCAGCATCATGCCACGGGCATCCAGGTTTTTGGGCTCGCGCAGCACACGGCTGAACCCTGCGTGGAGGAGGCGGAAGCCCTCGCGTGAAAACACGGTGGAGAAGGCATTGCGTTTGTTCGTGACGGCGGTTTCGAGCGCATGGGAGATGGCGTCGATGCCGGTGCAGACGGTGACTCGCTGCGGCTGGGAGACGGTGAGTTCGGGGTCGAGGATGGAGACCTTCGCGGCAGCTTTGGGATCGCCGCAGGCCATCTTTACATGCGTCTCCGCATCGGAGATCAGCGCGTAGCTTTGGCACTCGCTGCCGGTTCCCGAAGTGGTGGGGATGGCGATCATCGGAAGCATGGGCTTCGTGGCCTTGCCCGTGCCCCAGTAGTCGTGCATGCGACCACCATTCGTGAGGATGAAGTTGCAGCCCTTCGCTGTGTCCATGCTGCTGCCACCACCGAGACCGATGATGAAGTCGATCTTGAACTCCTTGGCCACGTCCACGCAGCGATCCACATCTTCCGTGCTCGGGTTCTCCCGCACTTCACCAAAGGCACGCCCCTGGACCCCGGCACCCATGAGGATGCTGATGGCACGGGTGACGTAGCCTGCTTTGACAATCCCTGGATCACTGACGATCAGCGCGCGCCTGCCGCCTAGTTCACTCACAAGCTCACCCAGACGGGAGAGCGAGCCGTTGCCAAAGATGAGCCGCGTGCGCGGCTGGTGATCGAAGGGGAGAAGCGACATCTCAAGCGGCGGAACGGTCGATGCTGCGGCGTTTGTAGAGGAACTCGAACATGTTGCCCTCGTGCGGCTGATCCCAGCTGATGCTCATGGTGCTGAGCGGTCCGAGGTTCAGGCGGTCGATGTCGGAGCATTCGAGCAGTTGCTCGGTGAACTCGGGATCAGCCGTGATGGCGGTGACGATGAGGGAGTAGCCGATCTTGCTCAGCACTTCGCTTTGTTTCACTTCGACGACGCTGGCGTAGGGGCAAAGGAACTCGCGATTCGCGAGCGAGTGATCCCAGGAATCGCAGCGGATGATCGTGGGGCGGAGATAGGTGCCGCCTTGGAACTCGACCTTGCGGGGACCATTGCGATACTTGGCGGTCACGTCTTCCGCGCCGGGCTTCTGGAGATCGGCGTCGATGGTGCTGTCGATGTAGTCGGCCATCTTCGTGTTCGCAAAGCCGGAGAGGCGGGCGTTTTCGTCGTCGGCTGGCAGCGGCTGCACGGGACCAAGCTGCTGCGCGATGGCGTCGGCGATCTCTTTGCCATACTTCGGCACGATGACCGCGCTGGCGTTGATGCAGGAGCGTCCGCCGTTGTCGCTGATGGATTTGACGATGACGTCGATGTACTCTTTCCAGTTCTCGATCTTGTCCTCACCGATGATGATCTTGCTCCAGCCGGGGCCGTGGACCTGCACGTGCGGGTTGCCTTCATACATCTTCGCCATGGCGACATCGCCGAAGACGAGGTTGCGCCCACTGAGTTTCACGACTTCGCCACTGCCCTCGTGGTCGGTGGGGTAGAAGCCGAAGGCTTCAGGAGGTGCGCCAGCGGCGATGAAGGCCTGGATTAGGCGGAAGGGTGTCCAGGGCTCCTCGCGGCCCGGTTTGATGACGACCGGGATCTTCAGCGCGATGGCTGGGAGCCAGAGGGAATTCACGGCGGGTGAGTTGCTCGGCATGACGAGGCCGAGCGAGTGTGTGGTGGGGAAATACGAGACGGGGCAGCCAGCCTGCGTACCGAAACCCTTGTCGATCACGCTCATGTCGAGGCCACGAGAGAGGCCATTGAGGATCATCTCCATGTGGGTCAGCGCGTAGTGCAGCTTCGCCATGTTCCGCTTCACCATGATGTGGGGCAGACCGCTGGTGCGGGAAAGGGTGGCGATGTAATCCTGCGGGCTCTGGGTGTGGCCTTTGTCACCCAGTGGCAGAGTGCCATTGAGGAAAAGCTCACCCGCCTTGGCGGTGATCTCGATGAGCTGGGCCACGGTGAACTTCTTCAAAGCCGCGCGCGCCTCGCTGATGCGGCCCAGGTCCTTGCGGACGATGCCGGCATTCACCTGGCTGACTTCGGCGCAGACTTCGCCGGTTTTGTGGTCTTTGACCTGAACTTTATCGAGGGACTCGTAGGGGCGGCCTTTGCGGAGAGCGGGGAGGTGTGGGACGGACATGAGGATTGACGAAATCAGAGGAGGAAGGGCGAGAGGAATGCAATAAACAACCGATTCTTTACGCAACTATCAGCCCATTGGATGGATCCTATTCAGGAACTTCATTTTCCCAAGGAGGCTGTTCCGCTGAACTGCCATTCCAGTCCCCGGCGCAGCCCGGCTCCCAGTCTCAAGGTTAGGACAGGAGTTCAGGAGAAATGGAGTCGGTCCATTCTCGCGGCGAAGCCGCTCTCCCCCTCTCCCAGTATCCGCACAAAGCGCGTCTCCCTCTCAGACCCAAAGCGGCAGGTGGCGTGGATTTGGCGGCGGAGGGGGGTTAACCCATTTTTCACCGGTGTTTACATCATGATTGCCTTGGCAGCGCCGGTTGGCATCGTTTAGGATCAACGAATGATTTCCGATACGAGCACTGATGAGATAAAACTGCTGACACTCCCCTTGGCGGCTGCACCCTCTGAGCCCAAAGTCGAAGCGCAGGAGGCTGGAAGCCGCATCAGCAGCATCATCCATCTGGTGGGCGGGGAAAAAGGCGGCGTGGGAAAGTCCATAATGGCACGTCTGCTCGTGCATTACATGCTGGAGCGCGGCCTGCCCTTCCGCGCCTTTGATGCTGACCGCTCAAACGCCGCCCTGTTGCGCTACTACCCGGAGGTGTCCACCCAGCTTCTGGCGGACCGCCATGACCACCTGGACAAGATCATCGAAACAGCCCACGAGGCACCCGGCGGACGCATCGTGGTGGATCTGGCCGCCCAAACACACGATCTCTTGGTGAAGTGGATGGAAGGTATCGATATGATCGGCATGGTGAAGGCCATGGACTACAGGGTCTGCTACTGGCATGTGATGGACTGCGGCAAAGACTCTGTGGAACTCCTGCGGCGTTTGTTTGATCACTTTGGTTCGAGGCTAGATTATGTGATCGTGCAAAACCAGGTGCGGGGGGACAGCTTCAACCTCTTCGACAAGTCAGCCGAAAAACCACGCGCGGTGGAACTGGGAGCCAAGTTTGTTTCCATAAGGCATCGACGCCTCGAACGCCCCCTTTGCCTTGAGCAAGAATCCCGAGCATGACACCACGGGACTCGGCCTAGTGGACCGTCAACGCCTCAAGCTGTGGCTGACGCAAGCCTGTGCTCAGATGGACCAAGTGGACATCTGAGCAGATCAGATCGCCAAGTCCTGCCGACCTTGATGCACCTCGCAGGCTGATCCAGATTTTCGGCCGCGCTATCTCCTCTGCGATATGGCACAGGTTTTCAATCTGTGGGTCACGGCGCAGCCCCCAAGGAAAGGCGGTTTCCAACCGCCTCAGCCCATCCCCAGCGCTTAAAAAGCGCCGCTCCTTGTCCAGCCGCATCTCCCAGTTTGATTCGCTCGCGCCTCACGCAGGTTGACTCAAAAGCTCCCCGCTTTTTCGAGGCTACGCCTCAGCCTTTGGCTGTCTCAAACGAGTCCAGCCCTTCCTCGTTTGTCACCCTTCGGGCTTCGCTACGCTCAGTCTGACTCGCAGCCCGCCATGCTGCTCGGCTCAAGGTCTCCGGCGCAGCCGTCTCCGCGCAAAGCGCGTCTCCAAGTCTCCTGTAAAACAATCCCCGGCGCAGCCCCCCATGCTGCTCGGCTCCCAATCTCCCAATCTCCTGTAAACCAGTCCCCGCAAAGCGCGCTTCCCTCCCCTCCCCTTTTCTGCCAGACTCCGCCCGTAATTCTGGCAAAAATGTACCCGTGACGCATTTCCACCCAGGACTGCAAGGATCAGCCGTGAGTGTTCTTCAGGGATAGGCCATTGAATCAGCCTTTGAATTCCGCTGCCGCCCGCCAGCGGTCCCAACCACGGCGCGGGCACTCTTCTTCTCGTTCGCGGTTCGCGGTTCGCGGTTCAGCGTCTCAAAGTCTCCGCGCAAAGCGCGGCTCCGGCGCAGCCGTCTCCAAGTCTCCTTGTCCAGCCCGCCATGCTGCTCGGCTCCAAGTCTCCCCCTCTCCGCGCAAAGCGCGTCTCCACGCTCCCCCTCTCCGCGCGCAGCGCGTCTTCCCTTCAGCCACATGCCGCGCTCGCTAGCTACCGCCCACAGCCGACCGGCGGTCAAGGCCGCCCGAACTGCGGGCAAACAAGCTTTGCCTCTATCCAAGACATGTAGTGCTCTGCTGCTTCGTAGTCTGCAAAGATGTCCTCTGCCGTCTTCGTCAATGGAAAGGTCGCAAAGTTCTCGTGCACTAATTGATTTCGAAGATCGCCAATCCGCTTACCCAAGCGGTTCTTAGAGGCTGAGGCAAGAACGGAACGCGCTTTGCGCGAGACTATGAGACGGCTGCGCCGGAGACTTGGAGAGCGGCCTTGCAGAAGACGGTTCTGCCAGAGACTTGGAGACGGCTGCACCGGAGACGTGCGGAGCACGGAGACGCGCTCTGCGCGGAGACTTTGAGACTGGGAGCTCCTGTCTTAAAAAGAGAGGGGGGTGAACTTTTTTTAAAAAAGCCCGTAACGTTTTGGGGCTTTTCGGTATTCCCATGGTGGACCTGATTGCTGCGAAACCATGCGCCGCCTTGCTAAACGTTCATCAGCACTGTCACCTACGGATGGCGGCGTGGAGGCTTTGGCGGATAAGAAGTATGCCAAACGCAAACCTGGCCGCAAATCTGGCCGAAAGGGGTCTGGTGCGCGGCTGCCGGGCATGAAGGGCGGCGCGGTGCTGGAGGATGCCCCCAAGCGAAGGACTTACCAATCTAAGAAACCTGGATTTCCGCTCGAACGCGCCAAGGTGATCCCCCTTTGTCGGGAAAAGCACGAGCCTCTCATCTGTGCCGGGCAGGTGCTGGCACTGATGGACCTTATGGAGGCAGAGCAATGCACGATGTATCACCTGCATAAGATGACCGATGTCGGGTACGCCACGATCTATGACTTTTTGGGACTTGAGACTTTCCCCGGCACGCCCGTGTTGGTTAAGCTGGTGCTGGCCCTTGGCTATGAGCTTTGGGAGTTTACCTGGATCGCCCACTTGAGTGTGAAGGAGTCGGGTGATGAATGACTGGAGGCTAGGTTTTTTTGCGCCCGATTCTTGATTTAAGCTCCGCTGCGCTGGGGAAATGGCTCTTTAAGACGTTATCGGAATCCCGATAGTGCGGGGAAATACCG
>JBIKIA010000271.1:0-6599 GCA_044361885.1 Prosthecobacter sp.
GGTATGTCCCGGTGGATGTGGCAGATCGCGGCGTGCTGCGGGGCAGAACGATTGTCCAAGTGGCACGAGGTTACTACCACAGTCTGGCTTTATGCACCGATGGCACGGTGGCGGGCTGGGGCAGAAACTTCAGCGGTGAAATCGGCGACAACACGACCACCCCGCGCCTGGAGCCGGTGGCGGTGGTGAAAGCCTCCAGTGCGCTGGCGGGTAAGACGGTGATAGCCATCGCAGCAGGTGAAACCCACAGTCTGGCCCTATGCAGTGATGGCACGGTGGCTGCCTGGGGTTATAACTCGTATGGTTAACTCGGTGACAACAGCACGACCGATCGCCACACGCCAGTGGCAGTGAATATCGACATCGGATTAAGCGCACTGCCGGGCAAGAGCGTCGTCGCTATCGCAGCGGGTAGCCTTCACAGCCTGGCGCTCTGTAGTGATGGAACAGTGATTGCCTGGGGTTACAACTCCTCCGGTCAGCTTGGCGACAACAGCACCCTCCAGCGCCGGGTGCCGGTGGCTGTCAATGTGGCCAGTGGACTAAGCGCACTCAATGGCAAGACGGTGACCGCCATCGCAGCGGGTGATGTGCATAGCCTGGCCCTTTGCCATGACGGCAGCGTGGCGGCCTGGGGCTCTGCCAGTTTCGGTCAGCTCGGGAATAACAGCACCTCGCAGCGCCAAGTGCCGGTGGCGGTGAATGCGGTGCCTGGGACAAGCGCGCTGGCTGACAAGAACGTGGTCGCGCTGGCAGCGGGCGGCTACCACAGTCTGGCTTTATGCAGTGATGGCACAGTGGCGGCCTGGGGCACTAACTACGTGGGTCAACTCGGCGACAATACCAAGTCAGACCGTTTAGTGCCGGCGGCGGTGGATGTAGCGCCAGGGAGAAGTGCACTGGCTGGGAAGAGCGTGCTGGCTATCGCAGCAGGTTCTTACCACAGCATGGCCTTGAGCAGTGACGGTAGGGTGGCGGTCTGGGGGAGTAACGACCAAGGTCAACTTGGCAACGGCACCACCATTCCACGCCAAGTGCCCATTGATGTGGCAAGTGGGACGCTTTCACTTTCAAGCATGAGGGTGACCGCCTTGTCACTCAGCTCCAATTCCCTTCATAGCAGCGCCATTTACGCACGCAGCGGGCCCGCCAATGTGATCCTGAGCACCAAGCGGACGCAGACGATCGCCTTTGCCCCGCCTGCTACGGTTTACCTCGGCCAGAGCCCGCTCAGTCTCCATGCCTACTCCAGCTCGGGACTGCCGGTGACGCTGAGCGTGGTGCCCACCGGGACCACGGCAGCGGGAGCCGTCATGGAGGGTCAGGCATTGCTCTTCGCAGGCCCAGGCACGGTCAAAGTGCAGGCCGCGCAAGCCGGTGGTGGTAACTATGCCGCTGCGCCGGGCGTGGTGAAGACGATCACGGTGAAGGCTGATCCCACAGTGCTGACGCTGCTCAATCTCTCCCAGCCCTACACGGGCACGCCCCGCAGCATCAGCACGCTCGGCGGTACAGGCACGATGCCCCCCGAGTACAAGATGGGGGCAGACTTTGGCAGTACCGCCCCCACCAACGCGGGCAGCTACCCGGTGCGGGCCACGGACAGCTCCGGCACCAAGACCGGCACGCTGGTCATCACCAAGGCTCCGCTTTATGTCACCCCTGATGACCAGCGCAGATTCGTGGGAGAGAACAACCCGGCTCTGACGCTGACCTACAGCGGCTGGCTCAGCTATGATTTCTCCACGGAGGTGAACCCGGCACCGACGCTGAAGACGAGTGCCACGAAGACGAGCCCTGGCGGTGTGTATCCCATCACCGCCAGCGGCGGGGCGGTCTTGAGGAATTACACCTACATCTACCAGCAGGGGGCGCTGCTGGTAGATAGCTTCTCCGGCACCTACGAGACCCTGCTGAAGAACAACAATAGCGGCTTGTACGGCAAGCTCGCCATCACCGTGTCCGCTCAGGACACCAGCTTTACCGGCAAGCTTTCCTGCAAGGATGAGAAGAGCGCGCTGGCGCTGAGTGGCCCGCTGCGTACCACCCTCGGGGTGGGCTCGGCATCGGGCAGCATCATGGTCACCTCCGGCGGCATCCCCTACATCGTGAATTTCACCGCCCTGATCCATGGTACCCTCACGGCCACCGTCACGCGGCAGAGCATCACTTACACCAGCGACACCGGCCGGCGGGTATCGGCCAGCAAACCCGTCCTCTATGGCGGTGCGCACACGGCGGTGCTGGAGCCCGCGACCCCCGCCGCCGCCCATGTGCCCGCAGGTGCAGGCTGGGCCACGGCGACGATCAGCACGAAGGGCGTGATGACCCTGGCAGGCAGGCTGGGAGATGGGACCAGCTTTACCAGCACTGCGTCACCCGATGATGGCAGTGACCCGACCTACCGCCTCTTTGTGCAACCTTACAAGACCGCGTCTACCACCCGCCTCTGGTCCTGCCTCGGCGGAGCCGTGACCCTGCTGCCGCACCCCACGCTGGCCTCTCGGCGCTATGTGGAGGCGGCGGACCTGACCTGGGCCAAAACGGGCCTAACGACGGATGCCACCTACAGCGCGGGTTTCGGCCCGGTGAGCACAGTGATGCTGCTGGACCCCTGGCTCCCCCCGGCCACGGGCATCCCTCTGGCGGATCGCCTGGGCTTAACCAACAGCAGCTATGAGGTGCTGCACAGTGACACCTACAGTATCCTGCACGGGGACCTGCCCACGCGAGCTGGCTTGAGCACGGCGAATGCCGTCTCTGTGACGGCCCCCGAAGCGAACCTCACCCATTGGAAGGCCAAGCTAGTGCCTGCGACTGGCACTTTCACCGGCAGCTTCGAACTGGACGATATGGCCACGAAGCCCCGCGCGGTGACCTTTAGCGGCGTGCTGCGCCAGCCCGCCACCACCCCGGATGCCCTGGTCGGCGACGGTCACTACCTGCTGCCACTGCTGGAGGGCACGGAGAAAACCACCGGCGAGATCATGTTCAAGCGGCCCTGAAGGCGGCGAGGCTACTTCGGCTGCAACTCACCGAGCCTGACCACTTTCTCGATCTGCGTCGCCCCCTCGACATCCAGGATGCGGAAGGTCAAAGCAGGGTCGGCCTGCCCGGCGCTCATTCTCCTGGGCTCCAGTCATCAGATTCAGCGCCACCCTGCAAAGGCGCTTCACTACCTGGAGAGAGCCGCAAGCATCGAAGCCTCGCTCAAAGAAATGATCGAGACCTCACGCAAGAACCTCATCATCGCTGGCACAGGGGAGTAACAGCGCGCGCGTGGAGGCTGCCGCCACAAGGGATGTCATTGGTCAAAGCCATGACCGCCAAGGCATGATGCCTGCCAACCATGAGCCAGCGCCGAACTTCCAAATTCCCCGCCTTCCCAGCCTCCGACTGCCAGGACCATCAGGATAGAATCCAGCGTGCCGTGCAAAGGGTGATGCGTAGCGGCCAGTTCATCCTCGGACATGAGGTGACGTGCTTTGAGAAGGAATTCGCCGCCTATCTCGGTGCTGGTCAAGCCATCGGAGTCGGCAGCGGCACGGATGCTCTCGAACTCATGCTGCGTGCACTCGACATCGGCTCGGGTGATCACGTCGTGGTGCCTGCACACGCCCCCTCGGCTGTGGCGGCAGGCGTTGAGCGCTCAGGCGCCACGGTGTTGCTCGCGGACGTCGAGGCCGAGACGATGACCCTTTGCCCGCAGGCTCTGAAAAAGCTGCTGACATCGCCCGCAGGCGCAGGCGTGAAGGCCGCCATCGTCGTGCATCTCTACGGACATCCCGCCGACTGGGCAGGACTCCGCCGAGTGGCCGAAGAGCACGGCATCGAACTGCTGGAAGATGCCGCCCAGGCCCACGGAGCGTCTTGGCAAGGACGCGCCATCGGCACCCTCGGGCGCATGGCTGCCTTCAGCTTCTATCCCACCAAAAACCTCGGAGCACTCGGCGATGCTGGGGCTGTGGTGACTTCTGATGCGGCCCTGGCCGAACGGATGTGCGAGCTTCGCCAGTACGGCTGGCGGCAGCGCTACGTCAGCGACCGCACAGGCATCAACAGTCGGCTGGATGAACTGCAAGCGGCAGTGCTGCGAGTGAAACTCCCCTTTCTCGACGCCCATATTTCGCGGCGGCGGCAGCTCGCGCAGCACTACATGCAGGCGCTCTCTCAGACTGGGGTCATCTCATTGCCACACACCCGTCCAGACTGCGGACATGCCTTCCATCAATTCGTCATTCGCAGCCCCCAGCGTGATCTTTTGCGCGAGCATCTGGAGCGCCAGGGCATCCCCGTGGCGGTGCTCTACCCTGCCACGCTCAATCAACAGCCAGCGTGGGCATCCTCGCACCCCTTTGAAGAAGCGGAAAAAGCAGCCGCCGAGGTGCTCTCACTGCCGCTGCATCCCTATCTGAACCAAGCGGCGCTGGACCAGGTCATCGAAGCTATCTCCACCTTCCCTCATGTGCCCAGCCGAGCATGACATCCTGCGTGCAGCCGAAGATGCGCATTGGTGGTATGCGGTGCTTCGGCGGCTCGTGCGTAAAGAGATGCAGGCTCGCGTGCCGCGCGGCTCCCGCGTGCTCGATGCAGGCTGCGGCACGGGCGGCATGATGGCACAGCTCACGGAGTGGGACATGCACGGCATCGACATCGCCCCCTGGGCCATCAGGCATTGTCAGGAGCGCGGGTTAAGTCAGGTCACTCAGACATCCCTCCACGAGCTGCCCTTTGAGTCAGCCAGCTTCGATGCCGTGCTAAGCCTTGATGTGCTCTACCACGAGCAGGTCGATGAACATCGCGCGCTGAAAGAAATGGCGCGAGTGCTGAAACCCGGCGGTGTTCTCATCATGAATCTGCCCGCCTTCGACTGCCTGCGTGGTGCCCATGATCACGCCGTCGGTGGCGTGCGACGCTACACAGCATGTAAGGTGCGTGAGAGGCTGCTTATTCATAACCTCAGCGTGGATATGACACACTACTGGAACGCCTGGCTTTTCCTACCGCTGCTCGTTTGGCGGCGTTGGACGCGCATGCGCCCAGACTCGGTGCGCTCGGATGTGCGTCGCGTTCCCGCCTGGCTGAATTCCGCACTGACACATCTTGGCTGGCTGGATGCACGCGCCAGCCGCAGACTTCATCTGATCGGCAGCTCTGTTTTCACTGTCGCACACCGCCATGAATGAGAACAAGGAGACGCCCGAATTCAGCTTCGTCGTTCCGCTGTTTCAAACCGGCGACGGCCTGCCTGCGCTGCTGAGCGCCTTCCGCGAATTACGAGTGGAAGAGAGCTGGGAACTTGTGCTCGTGGACGATGGCAGCACTGACGGAACCTTTGACCACGTCCGCGATCTGACCTCCCACTTTCCTGCCCCAGTCGTGCTCGTGGAACTGGCGCGCAACTACGGCGAGCACGCCGCTGTGCTCGAGGGCTACCGGCGCTCAAGTGGAAGATGGGTGGTCAATCTCGACGACGATCTGCAAAACCCCGTGGATGAAGCCGTGCGGCTGCTGGAGCATCTGCGCAGCAGCGGAGCCGAGGTTGTCTATTCGCGCTATGCGAAGAAGCAGCACTCCCCGCTGCGCAACACCGCGAGCTGGCTGGCCAACCGCTGCGCCAGCCTGCTGCTGCGCAAGCCGGATGATCTCTACCTCTCCAGCTTCCGCGCGCTCCGCCGTGAACTCATCGACCGCATCATCCCCTATCACGGCCCCTATCCTTACATTGATGGACTCATCCTCGGGGCCACACGCCGGATCAGCACTCTGGAAGTACGACATGAGGCACGCGCTCACGGACGCAGCCAGTACAGCCTGACCAAGCTCATCCGGCTGAGCATGAGTCTGCTCTTCGATTTCAGCATCATGCCTCTGCGACTCGCCAGCGTGCTCGGCATCATGCTCTGCCTCGGAGGAGGAGCCATGCTGGCCGTCGTGCTCATGGAAATGATCACCGTGGGCGCACGACAGGCGGGCTGGGGTTCCCTCATGGGCGTACTGGCCGTCTTCTCCGGCGCTCAGTTGCTCATGCTCGGTATCATCGGTGAATATGTCGGGCGGGCCTTTCTGACCGTGTCAGGCAAACCCCAGTCACTCGTGCGCACGATGATTCATCGTGAGGCCCCATCTCCTAATTGCGCATGAGCCTGTCTCCACCCAGCATCCACGAAACCCCCGTACGCGGAGTGCGTCTCTACGAGATGCCTTGCAGCGTCGATCCTGAACGTGGTCATCTCAGCGTCGGGGAACTGCCACACGGACTGCCTTTCCAACCGCAGCGCTACTTTCTGACCTACGGTGTACCTGGGAATCAAACACGCGGCCAGCATGCGCATCGGCGCTGCTCACAGTTCCTCCTTTGCACGCACGGCGAGTGCCACCTGCTGGTGGATGATGGTATCCGACGAGTTGAGTTTCATCTCGATCGTCCGACCCTCGGCGTCTTCGTTCCGCCGCTGATCTGGTCCACCCTGCTCCGGCATTCAGCGGATTCAGTCTTGCTCGTGCTGGCCTCGTTACCGTATGACGAAGCCGACTACATCCGCGAGTATGAAGACTTCTTGATACACGCCGCCCGATAGCCTCATGAGCACGCGCAT
>JBIKIA010000255.1:0-6907 GCA_044361885.1 Prosthecobacter sp.
TGCCCGGCCAAAGCGGAGTCAAAAACGATGTAGGAGCCCGAAGTAGCCGCCGTGATGGTCTCCGCCAGTGATCCCGACCCCGAATTCGCCGCCGAAGTGACCGTGAAAATGCCCGCCACGGCCTGGGAGACCGTGTTGGATACCGCAGGCTTGAAATTCCCCGCGCCGAGATAGCTCGCCGTGATGCTGTGAGTGCCCACCGCCAGAGCACTCGTGCTGAAAGTCGCCACCCCGCTGCCATTCAGCGTGCCAGAGCCAATCGTCGTTCCACCGTTTTTAAACTCCACCGTCCCCGTCGGCGTCGTCTCGCCCACCGGACCTGCCACCGTGGCGGTGAATGTCACCGAGGTTGCCGGCTCGGCTGGATTCGCGCTGGAGGTCAGCGTGACGCTGGGGTCAAACATGACCTTCCTCAGCGACACCGCATAAACGTGGAAACTGCGGTTGAAGGCATTGTTCATGTCCACCCGCAGCACCTGATCCCCCGCGCCCGCCGTGAAAGCATAGTCCGCTCTCAGCCCGAAGTTTTCCCCATACAGGTTCTGGTCAATCGCCAGCTCATCCGTGCCGGAGACAAACTTGATCAAGCGCTGATCACCCACTCCATCCCAGCCGACGCTCAGCAGAGACACCACATACTTCAGCCCTGACTGGAGCGAGGCCGCCTTCACTGTCAGATTCGTGGAAGGCACGCCACCAAAAAAAGAAACTGCTGCCAAGCACCGCACTGCTGCTGCCACCCAGATTCGTCAGGTTATTGGGATCGAAGGCGAGGACAAACTGGGAACCTGTCAGATCGAACTGATTCGCCACAGTCACCGGCAGTGTCGCAAAGCCCGGCACCGACACGCCATTCACCGTCGCCGAAGTCGCCGACCCAAAATGATACGCCCACTGCGTCTCCCCATTCACGATCCCCGTGCTGGCGTCACCCGTCCAAGGCTGCACCGTCCAGGTGCCCGCCTTCAAAGTGGAGAAAAAGCCGAGCAGGCAGAGCAGGAGAAGGGCGTTCGTTTTCATCGGGTAATCGGGGGGGAACAATCTTTCCCAAAACGAGGCGCGCAGGAAGCCCGCCATGACTGGAAGTGATCGTGGATAAGACCACACCCAGCCGCTCCGAGGCAAGCGCAAAGGCCGCAGGACACCGTCAGAGTTATTTTACCACCAAGGTATCATGCCCGTATTTGAGACGCGTCTTCCAGGCTCGGAACACGGAAGACATTTTGAGAAAGTACGGATACTCCACGGAAATGTTCCCGTACTCTGCGACGGAGTAAAAGCACTCTATGAAAAAGTATTCCTGCTCAGCGGCAGAGTACGAATACTCCATGGAAATGTTCTCGTACTTTGCGGCGGAGTACAGATACTCCGCGAAAAAGTTCCTGTAATCTGCCGCAGAGTACTCGTACTCCAGGGAAAAGTTTCTGTACTCTTTTTGGCAGAGTATTCGTCCTCCGCGAAAAAGTTACCGTACTCTGCGGCGGAGTATGAATACTCCACGAAAATGTTCTCGCACTCTGCGGCAGAGTACAGGTGCTCCATGAAATAGTTACCGTGCGCCGGGAAAATGTTTGAATCCCTTTGAGAAAGGGCTTGGCACTCCAGCCCTGCCGACGAGCGCCCAGCCACGCCAAGCGAGCTGAATCTGAACCCGATCAATCCGCCCATCGAAACATCTCGACAGCCGCGCCCGTTTTCGGTTTCCTCCCCTTCCCTTTCCATGAAACCCTGCTCACTCCTCGTCGCCCTCGCCCTAGCCGCCTCCTTTGCCCAAGCTGAAAACTGGCCGAACTGGCGCGGACCGAACCAGGACGGCTCCAGCACGGAGAAGAACCTGCCCGCGAAGTTCAGCAAAACCGAAGGCGTGAAGTGGGCCACCGATCTGCCCGCCGTCTCCGCCTCCGTGCCCGTCGTGTGGGGAGACAAGCTCTTCATCACCGCCCCCGTGCAGGATAAACAGCAGCTCGTGGGCCTGTGCTACGACGCCAAGACCGGCAAGGAGCTCTGGCGCAAGGTCGTCTCCGAAGGCGGCCTCCAGTGGGACAACAAGAGCAATCTCGCCAGCCCCTCGCCCGTCGTGGATGGCGAGCATGTGATCTTCCTCTTCGCCGATGCTGTCGCCGCGTCGTTTGACCTTGCAGGCAACCTCCAGTGGAAGCGCGACTTCAAAGAAACGCACGGTGCCTTTGCCACCCAGTGGACCTACGGCAGCAGCCCGGTGCTCGATGGTGGGAAGCTCTACATCCAGGTGCTCCAGCGCAATGAAACCTTCGAGTTCCAGGGCTTCGCCAAAGGCACGCCCGGCAAGGATATGAGCAGCTACATCCTCGCCTGCGATCCTGCGACGGGCAAAGATCTGTGGAAGCACATCCGCCCCACGCACTCGCAGGTGGAGTCGCTGGAATCCTTTTCCACGCCGGTCTTCTGCGATCACGCAGGCAAGCGCACGATGCTCATCTCCGGCGGTGACACGCTCTCATTGCACGACGCCGCCACCGGCGATGAATACGCACGCCTCGTGACCTGGAATCCCCTCGGCGAGAGCTACAATAAATTCTTCCGCCTTGTCCCTTCCCCAGTCGTCGGAGCTGGCATTGCGCTCGCTTGCGCGCCAAAGAATTCCCCCGTCTTCGCCATGTCGCTCGATGCCAAAGGCAAGGATGTCGCTCCGCTCTGGACCAGCGATCCGAAAGTGGTGACAAGCGATGTCTCCACGCCCGCCTTTTATGAAGGCAGCTTCTACGTCCTCGACAGCGGTCGCAAGACCGTCAGCCGCATCGAGCCAAAGACAGGCAAGGTCATCTGGACCGGCGAAACCGGCAGCAAATCCAAGTTCGAAAGCAGCCCCACCGTGGCCGATGGCAAGATCTACATGACCAACTTCTGGGGCGATGTCTATGTCGTCAAAGCCGGTGGCGACAGCTTCGAGCTGCTGAGCGTGAATGAAATGGGCAACGGCAGCAAACCCAACGGCGACGCCGCCAGTTGCCGCAGCAGCATCGCCGTCTCCGGAGGTGCCCTCTTTATCCGTACCCAGGACAAGCTGTACTGCGTGGGTCAGTGAGGTCATCTGAGCGCTAGAAAACTCAGCGCGCACGCGTTTGATCTTTCCCTTGCACCGCCATGCGCGTAAAGGGGCTAAGACACCGACCCCCATGCTGGAGAAAAAGATCAGGCTAGAACACTCGCATCGCATCCTATTTACGCGCGAGGTGTTCGCCCCTGCGAACACGACAATCCGGGATCTGCTCCTGCTGGATCACCCGACGAAAGTCCCCCGTGTGCTCATCTTTGCCGATGATCATGTGAACTCGGCGAATCCCCAGCTTTTGGATTCCATCCGCACCTACGCGCGGGCCCATGCCGAGGTGCTGGATCTGGCTGGCGAGCCGGTCATCCTTCCCGGCGGAGAGCCCTGTAAAAACGACTTCAGTCTCGTGCAGCAGTGCTGGCAGGCCATCAACGACGCAGCGCTAGACCGGCACAGCTACATCTTCGTCATCGGCGGCGGTGCGGTACTGGACCTAGTCTGCTTCGCCGCCTCCACCGCGCATCGCGGCATCCGCCATGTGCGCTTCCCAACCACCACTTTGAGCCAGGGCGATGGCGGTGTGGGCGTGAAGAACGGGGTGAACTTCTTCGGCAAAAAGAACTGGGTCGGCAGCTTCGCCGTGCCCTACGCGGTGGTGAATGACTTCGCCTTCCTGGAAAGCCTGACAGATCGTGGTCGCCGCAATGGCATCATCGAGGCGATCAAGGTTTCCCTCATCCGCGACCACGCCTTCTTCGAGGAGATCGAGCGCATGGCCGACCGGCTCGCGGACCTGGAACAAGCAGCCCTGGAACGCGTGGTGCAGCGCAGTGCCGAGCTGCATGTGGAGCACATCGCCACCGGAGGAGATCCCTTTGAACTCGGCAGTGCCCGCCCGCTGGATTTTGGCCACTGGGCTGCGCACAAGCTGGAGCAGATCACCCATTTCGAAGTGACTCACGGCGAGGCGGTGGCCATCGGCATGGCCGTGGATCTGGTCTATTCCGTGAAGCACGGCATCCTGGATGCCGCGACGGCACAGCGGGTGCTCGCTTTGATCGAGCGCATCGGCTTCGAGACCTTCCATCCGGGTCTGCTGGCCGAAGGAAAATCCGGCGAACCCGTGGTGCTCGAAGGCTTGGAGGAGTTCCGCGAACATCTCGGCGGTGAACTCACCGTGACGCTGGTGCCGAAAATCGGCCAGAAGCTCGAAGTCCACGAGATGGACAGGCAGTGCATCCTCGATGCGATGGAAGAGCTGCATCAGCGAGTGCTGATAGCGGCCTGACCAGATATAAAAAAACCCGGCCCGCCGAAGCAGACCGGGTGATTAAGCAATCAGGCAGCTCAGGTTAGAGCACTTCGGCACCTGGGATCTTCTCGCCGGGGATGGCGATAGGATACCAGCCGTCGGCGTTTGGCTTGACCGGGGCTTCGGTCTCAGCGGTGACGATGGCGGGCATGTGCTGGACCTTGCTGCCAAGGGCTTCGTCCCACTTGATCTCTTTGCCAGAGTAGGTGGCCATGCGTCCGAGGACGGAGGTCATGGTGGACTCGGCACCGTAGTAGGCGTTGTTCAGTGGCTTGTTGTCGCGGATGGCGGCCTGGAGGGTGTCGTGCTCGACCTGATATGGATCAGGATCGGTGCCACGGCGGGCTTTTTTGCCCTTCTGCTCACCTTCGGGGGCAGCACCGGCGTCACCGCTTGGACGGTATTTCCAGATGGTGTTGCCAGCGTGGTCGGTGGCGTAGCAGGCACCACTGTTGATGAGGTAAAGCTTGCCTTTGGTGCCGGTGAATTCTTCACGCACGGCATTGTAAACGCCGGACTGATGGCGGCACTGGCTGTTGATGCGGACGTTATTCGCGTAGGTGTACTCGACGTAGTGATGGTCGTAGATCTGGCCCCACTTCTTGTCCACGCGCTGCTGGCGGCCGCCCATGCCCTGAGCGCTGATGGGATGTCCGCCGAGGAACCAGTTGGCCACGTCGATGTTGTGGATGTGCTGTTCGTTGATGTGGTCACCGCAGAGCCAGGTGAAGTGATACCAGTTGTTCACTTGATACATGAGCTCGGACTGGCCGGGCTGTTTGTCACGGAACCAGATGCCGCCGCCGTTCCAATAGACTTGGCCGGACACGATATCGCCGATGATGTTCTGCTCCTTCACCTGCTTGAGAGCTTCGATGTAGCAGTTCTGGTAGCGGCGCTGAAGACCGACGACGACCTTGAGGTTTTTCTCATCGGCGATCTTGGCCATTTCCTGCACCTTGCGGACGCCTGGGGCATCGACGGCGACGGGCTTCTCCATGAACACGTTCTTGCCAGCATTGATGGCGGCTTCGAAGTGGTAGGGGCGGAAGCCGGGAGGTGTGGTGAGGATGACAAGATCGCAGGAGTCGATAACCTTCTTGTAGCCATCGAGACCGGCGAAGATGCGGGAGTCATCGACCTGCACTTTGTCGGCGTGCTTGGTGCGGAGGTTGGAGAGAGCGCCTTCGGCCTTTTCCTTGAAGGCATCGCAAACGGCGTGAAGGACGATGCCTTCCTGCTTGGTGCTCAGGGCCTGATTGGCAGCGCCTGAACCGCGGCCGCCGGAGCCAATGAGGCCGACTTTGATTTGATCGCTACCAGCCGCCCAGGCGGATTGGGCGACGGTGAGAGCGCCGGCAGTGACGGCGGTTTTGCCGATGAAGTCACGGCGTGTGGTTGGGGTGGTTTCGTTGGTCATGGGATTGTTGGGCTGAGGTTGGGAGAATAGAAAATCAGGCGAGCGCCTTTTTGATGAGCGCGATGCCTTCCTCATACACCTGCTCGGTGCTGGGGAAGAAGTCGCGCCAGACGCGGGTGGCGGCGGCGAGGTCGGGCAAGGCTCCGCCGAATGCCTCGATGGTCATCCAGCCGTTGTAGCCGATCTTTTGTAGATGCTGGATCTGCTCGGTGATGTTGATGTGGCCGCGTCCAGGCGTACCGCGATCGTTCTCGGAGATGTGGACATGGTTGAGTTTGCCAGTGGCAAAGACGGTGTCGATGGCGGCGAAGGGGTTCTTCTCCTCGATGTTCGCGTGGAAGGTGTCGTACATCGTGCCGAAGTTCGCATGATCGACGCGCTTCACATAGCTGGCGGCCTGCTCCATCGTGTTCAGCAGGTGAGCTTCAAAGCGGTTCAGCGCCTCGATGGCGCACTTCACGCCCGCGGCTTCCGCGATGGGGGCGATGGCGCGATGCACGCCTGCGGCACCTTCGAGTTCAGCTTCACTCGGATAACTGCCAGTGAAGTTGCCGAGCACTTGGTAATAAGGTCCGCAGAGCGTCTGCACGCCCGCATTGTGAGCGCAGTCGATCACGCGCTTGAGATGGTCGATGGCACCTTGACGATTCGCGGCGACGGGGGAGATGGCGTTGTGCTCTTCATCAGGCAAAACGGTCACGGCGGTGCACTCGAGGCCGTTGTCCTTGAGCACGCGGCCGATGTTGGCGAAGTGCGCGGGGCTGCTGACATCAAAGATGGGGATCTCGACGCCATCATAGCCGGCGGCCTTGAGCTTTTCGATGACGGGGAAGTTATCTTCGGTCACGTGACCGGTCCAGAGGAGGAGGTTGAAGCCAATTTTCATGTGTGGGGGACGGCAAACTAGGGAGCCGGGCAGAAAACCGCAAGACTTGGTTTCTTGCGATTTCGCGGCGCGGGCCTTGGTGAACGCCAGCCAGGCAGCCCTCATTTCAGGCAGCTTACCGGAGACAGGCTTTGAAAATGAGTTTCCCAAGCCAGGATTATCCTTTCACAATCCGCGCCATGAACCCTGCCGATCCAATCTCGCCAGCACCATCCCCCAGCGCCCCGTCAGTCAGTCTGTGGGAATTGATCCTGGCCT
>JBIKIA010000256.1:0-6905 GCA_044361885.1 Prosthecobacter sp.
ACCACAGCAGAAACTGCATGCCGTTCGCGCGTGCCTTGTCGCTGAACGGTCGGAAACCCTGCGGATACCTGGCGGGATCGGGCTCCCAGGTGCCGGTGTTCAGCCACTCAGTCTTGCGCGGTCCGACGCTGGGATACCAGGTGCTTTTCGAATCCGAACCTGCATCGCGCCAGAGGATGTCCGGCTTGATGCCCGCATCGAGATACGCCTGCACGCCTGGCCATGTGGCGAGCGAGCCGCCCACTTGAATCTGTGTGGTGGGCGGCTGCGGCACGCCGCCGATGCGTGGCAGCACATGCGCCAGATACCACGAGCGCCAGAGGTTCTGCGCACGCACGAAATCGTCCCCTTGCCAGAACAACAGCGTGGTGCTCGGCGTGCGAATCTCTTCGCCCGGCTTCAACACGAGATGCGTGAGTTGCTGCCCAGCCCTCAGGTGCAACGAACCATCTTCACTGCGCTCAAACTTTGCCTCCCACTGCCCCGGCCAGCCGACGGCGAGAATCATACCGCCTCCAGGTGTTTGCAGATTCCAGTAAGGCCAGCCATCCGGGCCATCGCTGGATTTTCCAGAGGCGTAGCCGCCTTTCACTGGCGGAGAGAACACATGACGCGCTCCGGTTGTTAGCTCGCGTGTCCAGGGCTGAAAACTCTCAGCCACGCAGGTGTCACCGCGAATGCCATGCAGTGAAAGCGCGTCTTTCGGATTTGCTGCGAAGGTGCTGTTGAGACCTTGGATGTTCTCGATGAGCGGCGTGTCGGACTTTCCGGTGTTCTTGATCCAAACGGTCCACTCTACGATGGGGAAGCCGACATACTCAGTCGAGACAAGCCGCACTTGCAGTCCCGTAGTCGCATCCATCCACGTGAGCCTGCGCTCTAGGCGCTGGGTATCAAGTTCACGCACTGCATCGGTTCGCTTCCAATCACGCAGCAACTCGTCCGATGATTTTCCGCCGAGCGTGAAGCTGAACGGCAACTTCGCCTGCTCCGCGAAGACATGGCTATTCGACCATTGCGCAGCGACATCGTTTTCCTCCGGTGTAGGCGTCGCCGCATGCAGCGTGATCGCACTGAATGATGCGAGGAGGAATGTGAGTGCGTGATTCATGCTCTGTATTGCTGGCGGTTCGGCAGATGCGACGTGGGCGCTCAGAACGTCACGATCGGATTGATCGGACTACCGGTGGCTCCATCGACGGCGAGCGGGGCCATGCTGATGAGAAAAGCCCATCGCTTCCGTTTGGCGGCTTCGATGGACAATTGTTCGAGGTCGGCGCAGTCCAGCACAGGCATACCCAGGGCGACCAGACATAGCTGATGCACCGGTTGGTCGGAAAACCGGACTTGGGAGGGAGATACATCCAAGGCAAGATCGGTGCCGATCATCGCCGCCTTGCGACCATGCAGCCATGGCACGCAGGAAACATGCAGACCCGGACGCTGGGCGGCGACGCCGAGTTTGTCCCTTCGCTTCCAATGGCCGGTGCGCACCAGGACGATGTCGCCCGCCCCGACTGTTACCCCGCTGTGTTTTTCCCAGGCGTCGAGATCCTTGGCGAAAATAGCCGTTCCCGGTTCGAGATAATCCACGCCTTTCAGCAACGGGATGTCGATCAGGACGGCGCGGCTGAATACACCCGCCTTGAGGTTGATGATGGAGTTCTTTTCAGCCCCATTGGCGGTGACGGTCTTATATGAATAGCCATTATACATCTTGCCGCCGTAAACCTTGTGGCAGAGCGCATCGAGATGCGTGTGGGCCAGGCCATGATAGGCAACCTTGATGCTGCCTCCGTTCCAGCCCTGATTCTCACTGGCAGCGGCGATGTTGTGCTCATAAGGACTGCCGTTGTCCGGGGCTTTTGTCTTGGCGGCATCGCGGGAGAGTGACACCGTTATCCCCTCCTTGACCAGCTTTGCAGCTGCCTGCCGGACCTCGGGTGTGATGTAATTCAGCGTCCCCATCTGGTCATCGGCTCCCCACTTGCCCCAGTTGGACAGCTCGGTCATCAATCGATCCACATCGGTCTTGGTCCATGTTTCTTGTGCAGATGCGATGGAGCAAAGAAAGAATAAGCTTAGGCAACCGCGCACGAAGGTCTGCATGATGGGGACGAGCAGCAGGGAAGTGAAGAGGGTGGGAGTGGGTTTCATCGTTGCGTTGTGTTCCGAATTTGTGTGAAACGTCTCGCTGAGCGCGCGGCATATTTTCGCTTCATCAATCTGTCGTGAATGCCCTAATCGGCCGGGTCGAGAACCAGCAAATGCACGCCGAGCACGTAGTCTTTTACATTCACGCGATAAGCTTGCATGTGCGGCGCAACCGAGTGTGCCTTGAGCGCATGGAGGTCTTCCCACTTCTCCACGACGACGACCTTGTCGGGACCAACCTTGGCTTGATTGGATAGATCGGTTACTGCGTCCACAGCGGGGCCGTATTCGATGCAGCCCCTTTCTGCGCGAACGTCGGAAATGATTTTGCGGAACTCGGTCAGGAATGTTTCGCGCGTGCCTGGCGCGAGTTCAATGGTGGCGATGACGTGGATCATATTTTTTCTTTAGTTTTTTAGTCCAGGCGCTTCGGCAGATGCGGCAGTAGCTTGTCGAAGAGGGCTTGCTGCTCTGTCAGGACTGCGTTGTGCTCAGTCTTGCCTGCGAGATTTTTGCGTTCGAGCGGATCAGCCTGGTAGTCGTAGAGTTCGACGGACTCGACTTGATCAGTGATGCGAGGCGTGTCGGTGGTGAGGTCGGCGCGGCGCCATTCGATGTAGCGGTAGCGTGGCGTGCGCAGTGTCCAACCCATCACGCCATCCTTGCTGGCGTTGGGAGTCATCTGGCTGATCGCAGCATCGTGCAGCGTTGTCCCCGACTCGCCAAGCAAAGGGGTGAGGCTGGTGCCTTGCAAATGCGCAGGCTTCGACAGGCTGACGAGATCACAGAGTGTGGGATAAACATCAAGGAACTCCGTGATGGCTTTCACCTCGGCACCCTGTCTATGGCCCGGCGCAGCGATGATGAGTGGCGCGCGAGTCGCGTCCTCGTAGTTGGTGACCTTTCCCCAATGACCGTGCTCGCCGAGGTGCCAGCCGTGGTCGCCCCACACGCAGACGATGGTGTTCTCAAGCGCGCCAGATTCCTCCAACGCGGCGATCAACAGGCCGACGTTGGCATCGCTGTAAGACACCGAGGCGGCGTATCCGTGAATGAGTTCGCGCTGCAGCGCCTCGGGAATCGGGCCGGTCTTCGGCACATCCGACCAGGCTCGTAGCTCGCCGGAGTTGCTGTAAAAGGCGAGGTCGTGCGGGCTGCTGGCGGGCATCGTCTGAAAGGGAGCGAGCGGTAGCTTTGCCCGGTCGTAGAGATCCCAATACTTCTTCGGCGCAATAAACGGCAGATGCGGTCGCAAGAATCCAACCGCGAGGAAGAACGGTTGCTTTGCCTTCGCAAACTCCCGGATCTTCGCCGCTCCAGTGCGCGCCATCGCACCGTCGTAGTAGGCGATGTCGGGAACGTCCTCGCACTCCACCGGCGGCCCTTGCGTGCCGGGTGCGGCAGCGGCGAGTCGTTGTTGCGTGCTTTTGTTTTGATAACCGGGCGGCTTGCCGAGACCGCCGAGCGCTTCATCAAATCGACGCACATACGGCACCGACCACGAAGCGGTGTCATGGCCGTCGTCCACGGTCCGACCATCGAAGACCTTGCCCATGGCGCAGGTAAGGAAGCCGTTGTTTTTGAAGTGCTGCGGCAGCGTGACGATGTCCGGGAAGCGCTTGCGCAGAAGGTCGTCCTGCTTCGCGGGATTGACCACGATGTGCGTGCTGTCTGGCCGCAAACCTGTGAGCAGACTGAAGCGCGAAGGCGCACAGAATGATACCTGGCAGTAGTTCGCGGTAAACCGCGTGCCGCGCGATGCAAGGCGGTCGATGTTTGGCGACTTGATCCACGATGCGCCATAACAGCCGAGCAGAGGCTTCAGATCATCGATGGCGATGAACAGGACGTTCGGTCGTGTTGACGTGGTGTCGGCGGCAAAGGCCGGAAACGCCAATGCTGCCAGTGAGATTCTCATTAGGAACGCTCTCATGGTTTCCCATCCTTGGTCATGGTCTTGAGCTGTGCCGCAAGCGCGGGAATCTGTGCAGCGATTTCAACGGTCCCGGCGAGGTTCACCGTTTCGAGCGGATCGGTTTGCTCGTCGTAGAGTTCCTGGCCGACGACGCGGCCGGTTTTGAAGTCGCGCCACTCATGGTAGCTCCAGCGGTCGGTTTTGAGCGCGTAGCCCATCACTTGCGGCAAGGCCTGCGGTCCGCCGCCCCAGTAAAGTGCGGGGCGTGGATGCTGCGTGAGCGCGGCAGTTTTCACCGAGGCGCTGGAGTCCTTGAGCACAGGCACGAGGCTAGTGCCGTCGAGCTGCCCCGGAGAGGGAAGACCACTGAGGTCCGTGAGCGTGGGAAAGATGTCGATCAACTCGCTGATGGCGCTCGTCTTCGCGCCGCCCTTTCCGATGCTCGGAGCGCTGATGATGAGCGGCACTCTCGCGTCCCAGCCGAACAAGGTCATCTTGCCCCAGACATCGTGCTCGCCCAGATGGAAGCCGTTGTCGCCAATGATGACAACGATGGTGTTGTCACGGAGCTTCAGTTCATCAAGTGCATCCAGCACGCGGCCAAACTGCGCATCGGCGAAACTCATCGCGGCATAGTAGCCGTGACGGATCTCGCGCTTCGCTTCCTCATCGAGCGTGCGGTGGGCAGTCGGCTCGCCGAGGATTTCGTGGTTCGCGTGAAAGGCGAGCTCGGGCGCGTTGCGAGGCCGTGCGGGCGTCTCAATGGCCGGAATATCCTCGCGGCGATACATGTCCCAGTAGCGCTTCGGCACCTTGTAAGGCGAGTGCGGCTTGAAGATGCCCAGCGCGAGAAAGAACGGCTCCGGCTTCTTCGCCAGCGCCCGCAACTCGGTGATCGCAAGACTGGCCGACACGTTGTCAAAGCACGCTTCATCCGGCACATCGCGATTCTCACAGAGCAGGTCCTTCGCGAGGTTCGGCGGCAGAGCAGCCCCATTTGGCAAGGCAAACTCATCCTTCGTTTTGCCGCCCGTGCGTCGATCCGGCACGCTCAGCGTCTTGAAGTCCGCCTCCTTGCCATAGCCGCCAAGCACCTTGCCGATGCTCATGGCCGTATAGCCGTGTTGCATGAACCACTGCGGCATCGTGACCGCATCCGGATGCAAATCGTAAAGATACTTCGTCATGCTCCAGATGCCGAGCGAGTCCGGCCTTCGCCCGCTCATGAACGACGCGCGTGATGGACCGCAGATCGGCTGCTGGCAGAAGTTCCGAGTGAACACCGTGCCGCGAGCCGCAAGCCGATCAAGGTTCGGCGACTTCGCCACCGGATCGCCGTAGCAACCTAGGCGGTTGTTCAAGTCGTCGAAGACGACAAAAAGGACGTTAGGCTTTTTCGATGAAGCAGCATCGGCGGCTGGCGCAGCTTGGCACGCCAGAGCGAGAAGAAAAAGTGCCCGCATGAATGATGGCATGATCACACTTCCTCCAGCATGAGTTTCGCATCGCCGAAGGTCTTCGGGCGCACTTCCATCTTGTCCATCATCGACATAAAAAGGCGGCAGAGTTGGCGGTCTGGCTTGTCTTTGTAGTCGAGCGCACGTCCGCCTTTGAGCCGTCCGCCTGCGCCGCCGAGGACAATGATGGGGAGCTGATCGTTGTCGTGCTTGGCTCCGGCCATCATGCTGGAGCAGTGCATGAGCATCGTGTTATCGAGCAAGGTGCGCGGGCCTTCCTGGACGGCGTCGAGCTTGCGGGCAATGTAGGCGAGCTGCTCCATGAAGAGCTGGTTCACCTTGAGGAAGTCCTCGCCGTCGCTGTGGCTAAGGAGGTGATGGATCATGTAGTCGATGCCGTGACCTGGCTGCTGGATGCTGGGCAAGTTCGGAAAGCGTAGGGCGCTGTGGTCATTGTTGAGCTTCAGCGTGGTGATGCGCGTGGTGTCGGTCTGGAACCCGAGCACGAGGAGGTCGCACATGAGCTTCATGTGTTCGCCGATGTCCTGCGGAATGCCATCGGCGGGGCGCGCAATGTTCGGCTTGTCGAGCGTGGGTCGCCAGCCCTGCAGTTCGCCACGCTTAACCGCATTTTCGATGCGCTTCTCCACATCGCGCACGCTATCAAGATACTCGTCGAGTTTCCGTTGGTCGCTGGTGCTGATATCGCGGCGCAAGTCCTGAGCATCGGCCAAAACGGCGTCGAGCACGCTCTTATCGGCTGGCGAAGCTTCGTCTTTAAAGAGACGATCAAAGGCTAGTGCTGGGTAAAGCTCCAGAGGCGTGGGTGTCGTCGGTGAACTCCACGAAATGTGCGAGCTGTAGAGCATCGAGTAGTTCTTGTGCACCGAGGGATTTGCCTTCTCGCAGGCCAGCACAAGGCTCGGCACCTTCGTGCTGCGGCCGTAGGTCTGTGCGAGCAATTGGTCGAAGCTCGTCCCCGAACGAATCTCCCCACCGCTGGCGATGGGCGCGCCGGAGAGCATGTTTCCAGTTTGCGACGAGTGGATGTTGCCTTTGCGCGCCTCCTCATGATACAAGCCGCGCACGAAGAGCAGCTTCTCCTTGAACTCGTTCAAAGGCGCAAGCACACGGCCAAGCTCCATCGCCTTGCCTTCACCCTTGGCCCACCATTCCTTCGATTGGAAGCCGTTGCCGGAGAAGGTCACGCAAAGACGCACGGGTGCCTCGCTTGCAGGCTTGTTCTTCTTGGGCTCATCGCCCCAGACATTGACGGACTCCATCCACGGCAGTGCCATGGTGACACCTGCTCCGCGCAGGAAGGCTCGACGGTTGAATTGATGGGTTTTCATAAGCTTGAGGTTGGTTAGTTATGGACG
>JBIKIA010000257.1:0-6903 GCA_044361885.1 Prosthecobacter sp.
CACGAAGCTTGGAAGCTCGGCAAGAACGAAGTCGCATTCCTCACCGCCTCCCGGGCGTCCACGACACAATCAGCCGTGCAGATCGAGAAGGTGGAGGCGCACGTGAAGTATGTGCAGGATTGATATGACCGACCAAAAACTCATCGTGATGACCCAACCAACAACCAGAAGGATCCCGGCTGAATGAGAATCTTGGACTGGCTGGTCATCATCAGTTACGCCGTCGGCATGCTGGCCATCGGGCAGTATTATGCGCGGCGGAACAAGACGACCGATGACTACATGCTGGGCGGCCGGCGCATGAGTCCGTTTGCGGTGGGGCTGTCTCTGTTCGCCACGCTGACCAGCGCGCTGTCCTACCTCGCGGTGCCTGGAGAGATGATCAAACACGGGCCAATGCAACTGGTGCAGTATGCGGCGTTTCCACTGATCGGCATCGTCGTTGGTTGGGGACTCATTCCGATCATCATGCGCCAACGGGCCAGCAGTGCGTATGAGATGCTGGAGCAACGTTTCGGCATCAGCGTGCGACTGGTGGGCGCGTCGATGTTTCTGACGATGCGCCTGGCCTGGATGGCGGCGATCCTGTATGCGACTTCCGACAAAGTTCTGGCACCGATGCTGGGCCTGGGCCCGCAGGCAACCGTGCTCGCCAGCGTGGTGATGTGCGTCATCACGCTCATCTACACGGCGGAAGGCGGCTTGCGTGCGGTAATCCTCACCGATGCGGTGCAGTCCTTGATCATGCTCGGTGGCGCGGCTGCTGTGATCGTGATTGTCTCGGTGGATCTGGGCGGTGTTTCAGCCTGGTGGCCGCATCAATGGGCCGCGCACTGGGATGCGCCGCGCTTCGGTTTTGACGCCACCACACGCATCACCTTCCTCGGCATGATCATGTCCGCCTTCGGCTGGTATGTCTGCACCTTTGGCTCGGACCAGATGGCGATTCAGCGCTGGCTCTCCACACGCGACACACGCGCCGCCCGCCGGTCGCTCTTCACCACGCTGGTCTCGGAAGCCCTGGTGGGCATCTTGCTGGGACTCGTCGGTCTCGCGGTGGTCGGCTACTTCACGAAGCATCCTGAGTTGTTCACGGAATCGGCAAGTCTCGTCACAGGAGCGGACCGGTTGTTCCCGCGCTACGTCATGGTGGGTCTGCCCGCTGGCATGACGGGCGTGATCATCGCCGCCGTGCTCGCCGCCGCCATGTCCAGCCTGTCGTCCGGCATGAACTCATCGTCCTTGGTTATCACGGAGGACTTCATTGTGCGTTTCCGCAAATCGCCGCTGGCCGATGCCAGCCGAATGAAACTCGCGCGCTATCTTTCTGCCGGCATCGGCATCGTCGTGATCCTCATCAGCCTCCTCGTGAGCCGTATCGAAGGCAACCTGCTCGATGTCTGCTACCGCGCGGTGAATCTGCTCACGGCACCGCTGTTCGTGCTCTTCTTCATGGCGATGTTTGTGCGTTGGGCGACGACGTTTGGCGCGCTGACGGCCGCGCTGGCAAGCGTCGCCACAGCAGTGTGCATTGCGTATGCCGGACCGCTGGGCCTGCCTCCTACCAGCATCATGTGGATCATGCCGGGCTCGTTTGCGGCTGGCGTGGTGTGTGGGAGCCTCGCGAGTTTGCTGCCGATTGGGATCGCTTCAAAACAACCCCTTAAATGAACCCACAATTTCATCATGAAAATCAATCTACTCATTCTCATCCCGCTGCTGCTCTCATCCACGGATGTCGTTCGCAGCGCCGAGCCACACCCTCTAGAGTTCACTGTGAAGCTGGAGACGGTGATGAAGCATGACGATGACAAGTTTCACTGGTTTCATCCCCGCGCTGCCGCCATTCCCATGGTGGGTCATGTGGAACCAGCGGTGCTGATGACGATTCAGAAGCATCTCATTATCTCGGACTACTACTCGGGCCTGCACTTCATGTTTCGTCCTTCACCGACGGCAGCGTGGACAGGGCCGACATTGCCGCCCGAGCTGGACTGGCGGCCACAGCCGGGTGGTGTGACCATCAGCGTGGCGGATGTCACGCCCGGCTGGCACGCATCGTCGGGCAAGGTGATCGCCATCGGCTGTCAGGTTCGCTACAGTCCGAAGGGTGAGCAGCTCGATGACGTGAAGCGCGCCAATCAAACCGTCTATGCCGTGTTTGATCCGAAGCGCTATCAATGGACAAAGTGGCAGGTGCTGGAACTGCCGCCGGAGGAGCAATTCGACTTCGCGCGCAATGCCTGTGCGCAATGGCTGGTGCAACCTGACGGCACGCTGCTGGTCCCACTCTACATCGGTCGCAATGCCAAAGATCCAGCCAGCGTGACCGTCGCCGAGTGTCGCTTCGACGGTACGAAGCTCAGTTATGTGCGGCACGGGAATGTGCTGCGACTGAATGTGGTGCGCGGGCTTTGTGAGCCGTCGTTGATCGCCTTTCAGGGCCGCTATTTCCTGACGCTGCGTAACGACATCAAAGGCTACGTCAGCGTGAGCGACGATGGCTTGCACTTTGCCGATCAGAAGCCCTGGTTCTTCGATGACGGCACGGAACTGGGCAGCTACAACACGCAGCAGCACTGGCTCGCGCACAGCGACGGGCTGTTCCTCGTTTACACGCGACGTGGGGCGAACAATGATCACATCGTTCGTCATCGCGCGCCTTTATTCATGGCGCAGGTGAATCCGGCGACGCTGCAAGTGATTCGCAGCACCGAGAAGGTGGTGGTGCCTGAGCGGGGCGCAGAGATGGGGAACTTTGGTGCCTGCGCAATCAGTGAGACCGAGTCATGGGTCACCGTTTCCGAAGGCATGTTCATGAAGGACTCGAAGCAACGTGGAGCCGAAGGAGCAACATTTGTCGCACGCGTTCTTTGGGCGAAACCGAACAAGCTCAGCCATCAAGGTGATGCCCGGCCTGTCCCTGGAAAGTAAATCCCTTCTACCACGATGAATCGCCAGACCTTTCTTCACACCAGCGCAGGTGCGGTATTCATGAAACCGGCTCTTGTTCTTGCCTTCGTTCTGTCTTCGCTCATTGCCTTGTCCGCCGCAGACTTGCCGCCGTCACCGGTCAACATTGGCAGCAAGACTCAGTTGTTCGTTGATCAACTGCTCGTGCGCTCCTCTGAGCGTATCAGTTATCAACTACACGCCGGGCATAAGCATCCGGCGAATCCTTTGCTCAAGGCTGATCAACCGTGGGAAGGCTGGCGGCTCGGGCTTTACGGCAATGTTCTTTACGACGAGGCGCTGAAGAAGTTCCGCATGTGGTATACCTCGGATGTGTCGGCGGATTTTCCCAACTACGCGGTGTGCTATGCCGAGAGCGTCGATGGCATCCGGTGGGAGAAGCCGCTCGTCGGCACCATTGATTCCGCACGCGGCGGTCGCCAGCACAATGCGGTGCTCGACGAGGCGCACCTGCCCAGTGTGATGAAGGATGATCGCGATCCTGATCCTCGGCGGCGCTACAAGATGATCGCCTATATTCACAAGGACAAACCGATCGGCGGTCCACATAGTTTTGTTTCACCGGATGGATTGAATTGGACTCGTGAAAGCAAGGAACCGATCTGCCGATCCAACGACGTCATCACCGCCTACTACGATGAATCGCGCCAGCTTTACGTCGCGTTCCCGAAGCACAGCACGGCGGTGCGCGGCCAGGTGCGACGCTGCTTCGCGATGTCCACGAGCAAAGATTTCGCCGTCTGGACGGCTCCGCGTTATGTGTTCACTCCCGACTTGCGGGATGACGCGGGATCGCTCGCGCGCATCGACGAGGTGAGATCGCAACTCGATGTGCCGGACGATCCGAAGCTGATGCGCACCGAGTTCTACGGCATTGGCGTTTACCCTGCGGAGAGCTGCACGCTCGCGTTCCCATGGGTCTTCACGATCAACAATAACGCGCGCTACGGCAACCACGAGGGGCCAAGCGAGATCCAACTCGCTTCCACACGCGATTTGGAAACATGGGAGCGGCCCTTCCGCACGCCGATCGTGCCACACGGCAAGCCGGGCGAATGGGACTGCGGCTTCCTCGCCACGCAATCGCGCGCGTTACGAGTGGGTGATGAAATCCGACTCTACTATGCCGGTGCCAATTACACCCACGGCACGCCCTGCCTGTATCGCGAAGAAGGAACAGGACGCGGCACCCAATTCACCGACAGCATCGGACTCGCCACCTGGAAGCTCGACCGCTTCGTGTCCGCTGATGGTCCCGCTGAGGGTGGCACCATCGTCACCGTGCCTCTCGTCTTCACCGGCCAGCGTCTGGAACTCAATGCCATTGCCACCCAACCTGGGGCGCAGATCGTGGTTGAGTTCATTGATGCCTCTGGTGTGACAAACAAGGCATGGGGCCTCAGCGATCCGTGGATCGGAGATTCACTGCGGCAGAGTGTCACCTGGAAGGGGCAGGCGAACGTCACAGCGCTCGCTGGCAAGCCGGTTGTCATCCGCTTTACTCTTCGCAATGCCGAGCTGTTTTCCTTCGCGTTTCGCGAAGATGCAGTGGCCGCACCATGAGACGAATTCACCCAACGAGTCACCATGAAACCAGTCATACCAAACTCAGCGCTGATGAACCGCAGACAGTTCATCGCCACATCGGGATCACTCGCCATTTCGGCGCAGATCGGCCACGCGGCGACTGCATCGGGAGCATCCGATGTGATCCAAAAGGAGAACGCGAAGCCCGGCACGCGCGACTGGATGCTGACCAAGACGGCGATTGATCCGAAGACGAAGTATCGCTGCCCTTGGATCGAAGGTTACTGCTCGCGAACCAGCGTGCGTGCTGGCGAGAAGATCAGCTTTCACGTCAGCACGAATTCCCCCTCGCCGTTCACCATCGACATCTACCGCACGGGATACTACGGAGGCGACGGTGGCAGGCAGGTGCTGAGTCTCGGTTCGTTCAAAGGCGTGACACAGCCTGATCCGCTCTTGGGTCCGAATCGGCTGAGAGAGTGCCAGTGGCAGCCATGCATGGAGCTGACGATCCCCGATGACTGGGTGAGCGGCGTGTATGTGGGCAAACTCACCGCAGAGCGCGATGGCTGGCAGAGCTATGTGATCTTCATCGTGCGCGATGATCGCCGCGCGGACTTCCTTTTCCAATGCTCCGACACGACATGGCAGGCCTACAACCGCTGGCCGGACCAGTTTGCGCTTTACGACGATGGTAAGGACAAGTGGTATTGCGGCCCCGGCGTGGATGTAAGTTTCGACCGGCCCTACGGCAAGTATTGCCAGATACTCAACGCGCCGCTGTCCACCGGCTCGGGCTCGTGGTTTCTGTGGGAGTTTCCGTTCGCCTACTGGATGGAGCAGCACGGCTACGATGTGACTTACATCTCCAATCTCGACACGCATGCTGACGCGAAAGGCCTGCTACGAGCTAAGGGCTTCCTCAGCATCGGACACGACGAATACTATTCGATCGAGATGTATGATCAGCTCAAGACAGCCGTCGCTGCCGGTGTGAATGCCTGCTTTTTCTCCGGCGACACCTGCTGGGGCCGCATCGATCCGAGACCATCATCGAGTGGCGTGCCGAACCGCATTTTCAGTCGCATCGACGCCTTTGGCCCGCGATTGCCGGGAGGTGACTGGGCTGGCGCGAGCAAGTTCCCTTACCAAACACCGAGCGAGGCTGAACTCATCGGCGCGCGCAACGCTCCGCCCGTCACCGGCGGCGGCCCGTGGGTCTGCTCGATGCCGGATCACTGGATCTTCGAAGGCACCGGCATGAAAAAAGGCGATGGCATTCACGGCCTCGTCGGTTGGGAATGGATGGGCATGCCCGCTGACATCCCCGGGCTCGAAGTCGTCTCCACTGGCAAAACACAGAACGGCGTTAAAGGCCCAAAAGGCGAAGGCGTTTACGCTGCGACCATCTACCCTGGACCGAAGCAAAACATCGTCTTCAACGCAGCGACATGCTGGTGGGCCGACAGCTTGTCCGCACCTCCCGGCTACGTGCGACCCAAAGTTTACACCGAACCCAAAGGCGTGGACCCGCGCGCACAACGCATCACATCGAACATCCTCGATCGCATCAAACAAAGCTCTCACGTCTCATGAGCGAACCCATCGTCTATCTGAACACCGGCTTCCTGCCCGCCTCGCAGGCGAAGCTGAACATCTACGATCTCGGCATCGTGCTCGGCGCGACGCTCACCGAGATGACGCGCACATTCCGGCATCAGCCTTATCGCGCCGAGGATCATGTCGCGCGGTTGTATCGCTCGCTGAAGTATTCCGGCATCGCAGTACCGTTGTCGCCGGAAGAGATGCTGGCGCGAACCAACGAACTGGCCGAAACCAACTGCAAGCTGCTGCGGCCAGACGAGGACATCGGCATCGTGCATTTCGTCACGCCCGGCGAGAACGCGCTCTACGCCGGCAGTGCGGGAGCTGCCGGGCCGATGTCGCCGACGATCTGTATTCACTCGTTCCCTCTGCGCTTCAGCATGTGGCGGCACTTGTTTGTCGAGGGCGCGCATGTCGTCACACCGTCCATCCGCCACATTCCGCCGCAGTGCATCGAGCCGAAGATGAAGAACCGCAGCCGACTGCATTGGTTCCTCGCCGACAAGCAATCGCAGGCCGTCGATCCTCGTGCGATCACGCTGCTGCTCGACCTCGATGGCAACGTGACCGAGTGCGCAGGCTCGAATTTCGTCATCATCAAAGGCAATACCATCATCTCGCCCTCCACGCGCAACATCCTCTGGGGCATCAGCCTGCAAACTGTGAAGGAACTCGCACCGAGTCTTGGCATTGAGTTCATCGAAAAAGACTTCCAGCCTTACGATGTGATCAACGCCGACGAAGCCTGGCTCACCACCACGCCCTACTGCCTCGCGCCCTGCACCAAGATCAACAACA
>JBIKIA010000259.1:0-6893 GCA_044361885.1 Prosthecobacter sp.
GGCCAGTCGAGGCCGTCGAGCTCATCGATCAATCTTTGAGCAAAGGCGGTGATGCGCAGCATCCACTGGCGCATGGGGCGACGCTCGACGGGGAATCCACCGACTTCGCTTTTGCCATCCACGACTTCTTCATTCGCCAGCACGGTGCCGAGTTCCGGGCACCAGTTCACCGGCGCGGAGGAGACGTAGGCGAGGCGGCGGGAGTCGATCTCTTCGCGGCTCAGACCCTGGGCTTCGAGTTCGGCGATGGGGCGGGCTTTGCCCTCGTCGTTCACATAGGCCTTGTAGAGCTTCAGGAAGATCCACTGCGTCCATTTGAAGTAGCCGGGGTCGGTCGTGTTCACCTCGCGATCCCAGTCATAGGCGAAGCCGAGGCGCTTCAACTGACCGCGGAAGCCTTCGATGTTCTTCTCCGTGGTCGCGCGCGGGTGCTGGCCGGTCTTGATGGCGTATTGCTCGGCAGGCAGGCCAAAGGCATCCCAGCCCATGGGATGCAGCACGTTGAAGCCGGACATCTTTTTGAAACGACCGATGATGTCCGTGGCGGTGTAGCCCTCGGGATGACCGACGTGCAGTCCCGCGCCGCTGGGATAGGGGAACATATCCAGCACGAAGTACTTCGGCTTCGAGGCATCGAAGTCGGCATCACCGGGGTTCGGCGTGCGGAAGGCCTTCTTCGCCTCCCACACATCCTGCCACTTCGGTTCAAACTCGGAGAATGGGAAGGCTTTACGCTGCTGCTCGCTGGACATAGGGGCGCGGAAGAAGGCGAGATGGGGCCAAGTTCCAAGTTTAAAGTTTCAGGTTCGGGCCGTGATTGAGAAAGAGCGCGAACGTTTAGCAGCCTGCTGCTGCATGCATGATCTCCGAGTCTTGAAGCACTTCAGAGACGTGCGGCACCTCCTCTGTGATTCAGAGGAAGTGCCCAGGGAGGGATTCGAACCCACGACCAATTGGTTAAGAGCCAACTGCTCTACCACTGAGCTACCTGGGCAAAAACTAACAACCATCGGATGGTACGCGGGGAGGGGATCGAACCCTCGACCAATTGGTTAAAAGCCAACTGCTCTACCGCTGAGCTACCCGCGCGGATGGGGGCGGGTTAGCTACTCGTCTTCAACCGTCCTGCAAGCCTGAATATGCACCAGAAAGGACTTTTTCTGCGAGGGTGAGAAGACTGGCATGAGGACGCTGCACCAGAAAGGCATGCCAACCTGCGGCCTGGGCACCTCCAATGTCGTTACGCAAATCGTCTCCGACGTGAAGGCAGGCCGCAGGTTCGGCGCTCATGGTTTTCAGAGCCGTGGCAAACATGCGCGGGTGCGGCTTGGAGGCTCCAATTTCGCTGGAGATGATGATGGCTCCGAAGTGCCGCGTGAGGTCGTGACCGCCCAGGATGCTGAACAGGCGGCGGTCAAAATTGGAGAGGACACAGAGCTCGAAGTGCTCACGGAGCAAATTCAGGGCAGGGAAGACATCCTCATACACGACCCAAGATTCGGGTTTCGCATAATGCTGGTAGAGAGCATCGAACAACGGGGGCAACTCTTCGTCGGGTAAAGGTGAGCCGAGTGCGGTGGCAAACACCTGGCGTACGAGTTCCTGCCACCAAGAGCGATCATCATCAGGCGATGACTGGCCGTCTGGAAAAAGCGGAGGTGGAAGGTTGTTCCAAACAGCACGGAAGGCGGTCTTCAATGCGGACTCGCTGACGCTGATGCCATGAGCCCTGGCAGACTCGGTGTAGGTCGTGGCGACTGGCCTAGCCACCTGGATAAGCGTTCCGGCGGCATCGAACGAGATCAGCCCGCGTGCTGCCATGGTGGAGCTTTGATGAGAGGCTTCTGACGGAGTGGATCAGGCCTTGGCGGCTGGTGTTTCTTCGCCGGGCTTCTTCTTCACCGGGGCGTAGTAGTAGCTGGCGTAGTTGTAGTAAGTGTACTCTTTCAAATTGGTGGTGGAGCGGTTGAGGATCACGCCGCCAATATTGACCTGACGGTCATAGAGCAAGTCGAGGGCCTTGCCTGTGAGTCGGGCCATGGTGGAAGAAAGGCGGACGACGAAGAGAACCGTGTCCAACTTCGGAGCAAAGCTGGCGGTGTCATCGGCCACGAGAACGGGGGCGCTGTCAAAGATAACATAATCGTATTCGTCACCCATTTCACGCAGCATTTCCTCGGCGGTCTTGGAGAGGAGAACCTCGGAGGTCTGGTCAAAGACCTCGCCACGAGCCAGTAGATCGAGTCCGCGCACGCCTGTTTCTTGAACAGCATCTCGCCAATGCAACTTGCCGCGGAGCACCTCGCTCAAGCCCGGAGTGATGGGCAGTTTGAAGAGTTCGCTCACACCACCACGGCGAAGGTCGCAGTCAGCAAGAAGTACACGGGCACCAGCCAAGGCCATGGTGATGGCAAGATTGGAAGTGACGGTAGTTTTCCCTTCGTTGGGAACAGCACTGGTGACGAGAATGGTCTTCGGCTGCTTACCGTTCCAGTTCTTAAAGAGGATTGAGGAACGGACGTTTCGGAACGCCTCGGCATACAGGTGACGGTCATCATTAGGGCGCAACAGCGCGACATCGCCGCGTTGGCGCTGCTCGGGAATCTGTCCTAGTACGGCTTCAGATGGGAAGAGCCCCTGGAACTCGGAGAAGGAGTTCATACGATCATCCAAGCGATCGAAGAGGACAAGAATGAGGACGCCTACAATCAATCCGCCAATCAGGCCGCCAACCAAGGGCTTAACCCAGTCCTGCACGTCTTTGTAAGCGGTGGAGGCGCGCTCCTGAATGGCGACGTAGTCGGTTTGAATGTTTTGCAAATCCTGGAAGTTTTGCACACGCTCGAACATTTGATCGTGGGCCAGCTTGGAGGCCTTGAAATCTTCATCCAGTCGCTCGTGCTCGGCAAGTTTTCCCCCGAGTTCGAGGGCTTCCTTCTGTTTGTCGGCGATCTGTTGGTCGAGTGCTTTTAATTGGCGAAGAAGCGTGCTCTCACGACTACGCATTTCCCTGACGATCTCGTCGGCGAAACTGGAGAGCAGTTGTTTGGCAGACTCAATTTTCTCATCCAGCACAACGATGTCGGGGTGGCCGGGCTTGAAGCTGCGCAGAAGTTTTACGCGGTCGTTTTGAAAACGCATGATCTCCTTCTTGGTATCCAGGTAGTCCCGTTCGGCTGATGTCATGCCAAGACCACCGGTGGTGTTATTATCTACACCACTGCTTGGGAGTTTTGATGCTGAATCGCCGGGATTTCCAGCTTGGGCTGCCGAACCGGGGGGCTGAGTAGCTCCGCCAGCAGGGCTGGGGGGGGGCATGATGCCGCGCTCGCGATCCAACATGGCGGCATCGACATCCTCCAGGGCAATCTGAATGTCCTTCAGTTCTCCCGAGATACCTTCTCGTTTAGTCTTGAGATTAAGAAGGAATGCAGCGGCCTCGTTGTGGTTTCCGTTCAATTGTACGGTGTCGTTTGCCTTGCGGAAGGCTTCCAGCTTCTCAGTCCGCTCTTGGAGTTCCTTGCTTTTCTTCACCACGGTTTCGGTGAAAGTGTTCAGTGCTCGTTCCAAGCCTTGTTCACGGATCTGCTGGCGGAAGGCAATGAATTCATCGAGCAGGGCATCCAAGAAAATTTTGGTAAACTTCGGTTCCGAGCCGATAGCAAAGACGTTGAAAATGGCGGAACCCTTGGTTTGAGCGACGCGGATGTCCACGCTCGAATCCTTGAGATCTGGATGCAAGGCATGGACTCGGGCCATGGCGCGCTTTTTCATTTCCGCGCTTTCCAGCGTCTCGATAATGGTGCCGTAAAAGTCAGTTAGCTGGTCTTGCCAGTTAACTGCCCCCTCGTTGGATACGATGCGGCCGCCTGCGACGAGTTTAGCAAGGCTGGTGTGGGTGTCCGGCAGGCCGGTAATGCGAAGCGCCTGGATACAGACACCAATGCTAGCCGTGAGAAGTAAAAACCACCAGCGCCGCCGCAGAAGGATTTTGTAGCGCTGGAACTTGGCCGATGTTTCGTGAATCCGGCTCAGCGTGGCGGACTGGCCGGAGGCTGCCGGCGGCGGAAGGAGCAGGGTGTTTTCCATGACAAATCTGGGGGCGGAGTTCCAAGAGGTCGGTTAACTAGGCACTTCTGGAATCGTGGGGGATGGTAGTATGCCTCAAGGAATACTTTTCTGCACCAAATTTGTTCGGAGGCAGAGTGTACGTGGGAGATTGGCGAAGATCAGGCCCTGCGAACGGGTATCGTTCTGGGGTTAAATATTGATCTTCTTCTCATCCACGATGATGACATCATTATTCCGAATGTAGACGTCATACTCCAAGTTGCCTTGTCGCATGATTTGATCGAGGTCGATATAAATGGTCTTGTTTCCCTGCGGTGTTTTCCGGACAAGTTTCACTTTGTTCGGATGGGCAAACTGGGCCAAGCCGCCTGCGCGCAAAATGGCTTGGCTGATCGTTAGATCTTCGTCAGTAGGGAGTTCATATTTGCCTTGGCGGATCACTTGGCCATAGACGGTGAAGAAGTTAATATCGTAGCCTGCGGTACGCATACGAGCGTTGGGATCATCCTGGCGCTTCAGGTCAATGGCGACGATGACAGTGGCACTGTTGTAATAGTTGAGTTCGAGCTTCCGCTTGACCTCTATTGCTAGCTGCTTGCTCGTGCGCCCTGCAGCTTTGACCAAACCGATGTGGGGGGCATTAACTTCCCCCGTGGCACCGACACGGAGTTGAAGCGGTTCCTTTCGGTCTTCAACAATGCGCATGGAGATGACGTCTCCCGGCTCGATGGGTTGGGAGTCATCCAGCACATCCATTGAGTTGAGGACAGCAGCTGACTTGATGACCTCACCTGTGGGGGTTGCCGGGGCGGCTACGCGGCGCTCGTCATATTCGCGAACACCAGGATCCTGGGCAAAGATGGAGGTGCTGATGACGAAAACGCAGAGGGTCAGGGGCAGGGAATGAATGCAGCGCATGGGGATGGTAGGCTGATGTTTAGGTCAAGGTAGCGGCGTCGAAGCACCTGTGGTGCTTTCACTTTCTGTCCTTAGTTCTTTTTTCTCGACATGAGCCGAGGTATTTGAGGATCAGAAGTTGTAGTTAAAGCCGAGGATGATGCGATTCTGATTGAAGTCGAGATCGCCATTATCGTCATTCACATCTGTTGTGTAATGGCGGTAGCCAAGGGTCAAATTGGCTTTAGGGGAAAGGGCATAAATGAGATCCAGATTGAAGGCTTGCTGGACAAAATCATTGGAAGCTGCGCTGTCGGCCTGAGGCTGAGATTCTGGATTGCTGAAACCATAATGGTAACCTGCACCAACCTGCATGCGTGAATTCAATCGATGGGAGATATAGATGTCACCGCCATACTGGAAGTAATCCTGAGCAAAAAAGCCGCCAGAGGCTTTGGCGTTTTCAACGTAGCCACTGATACTGATTCGGCTGCCCTTCCAAGCGACAATACCCAAGCCATAGTTGGCGTAGTCGGCTGTGATGTAATTGGATGTCAGATTCAACGACGACTCATGACCAACGCTGAGAGACTGAGTGATGCGTGAATTGAGACGGTTGCTGAGGGTGAGCGAGTAATAGTAATCACTCAGATCGCTTTGGTCACCTGTATTAGTGCGAATCTGATCAGGAGATTCAGTGATTAGATCGAAGGGGTTCCCACCAAGGACCTTAGACGACTTTGGGAGACCATCGAAACCGAAAACCTGGGCTCCAGCGGCAGCTCGAAGGTAGGTGGTCTTACCGAGGGGAAGCACGGCAAACACGCCCATGTTATTGAGGATACCATCGGCGTTGAAATCGGTCTCGTATTCTACAGCGGTGGAACCTCCCTCGAAGCCAACCGTCCACGTGCCAGTTGGGCTATAAGTCAGAGAGGCGTGCAGGGAGTCGGTGACGCGATTGAACTCATCGAAACTGCCTCCAGCATTGCCATTCGCCTCGGACATGGATTGCGTGAAGGAGTGCATGTAGTTCATTGAGAGGGTCCAGGCGGAATTGATGCGCCAGTTGGCAGCAAGCCCTGTATCGTTCTGGAACACACCAAAAAGTTGGTTCTGTGCCAAGGCGAAGTCGTTGCGGCTGGCTGGGCGGACGGAGAATCGATTGTAGATGGTGAAATAGACGGGACCTGCCTTGATATCGAAGGCGATGGTGCTGCCAGGTAAAACATTGAGAACAAACCCATTGCTGCCATAGGGGGCCAACTCTGGGTTTTCAAAGTAGCGGTCAAAGCCCAGGGCGGTGCTCAAGGATAGGCGGTTGTTCTGCGTGATTTGGTAGTTGGCGTCAATGCTCAACATGGTGGTGCTGATGACATCGGAGACTGGGTCACTTCCAGAGCGGGTGATGTTGTCATTGTATTCAATGCCTTGGAAGAAGCCGAACCCAACATTGATCGGGCCTACTTTGAGATTGCGACGTCCAGTCAGAAAGGGATCCGAGGTGTAAGTGGGGGCAAAGAAACCTGTAGGACTGGCATACTGACCAGAGTAGTTTGTATAGTCGCCAACGCTGCGGGCGGCAAAAGCCACGCTGCCACTCCGAACTGACGGGCGGCTCAACTCACGGGCGGCCTCCAAGTCTGGAGCTCGCTGCCCCATGGGAGCGTCTTGATTGTCACGATAAACGCCACTGTCGTAATCATAGAGTATATCTCCGTCTCTTGTGCCAGCAGTAGTCTGGCCTTCCTTTACTTGGCGTGTGCGAAAATCATCAAAAAACATGCCAGTTTGGGAGGGGGATGCACCATATTGAGCATAGCCAAGTGTTACAGAAAGGCATTGTGCAATGACAAGCACTCTAAGCGACAAGCAAACCGGCCGCAGAAACTTTGAGATGAACATAAGTGGTTGAAAGGGATTGG